>NZ_SZVK01000025.1:0-55980 GCF_005280595.1 Escherichia sp. MR
GATAGAAACAGAAGCCACTGGAGCACCTCAAAAACACCATCATACACTAAATCAGTAAGTTGGCAGCATCACCTAAATGCGCTAATTTTTTGAAAAACAGTCTGTTTTTTCGTTTTATATTGCGGATTTAAAGGACTGAGTCTGGGCAGTGTCTCGTTTAATTCCGTGCCATTTTCGGTGGCGTATTCGCGTTTTAAAGATGTGCGAATATAGCGTTTCGCCGCCTCTTCATTGAGATTTTCTTCTTTGATCAAGGCTTCTGCTTCACGTTGCTGTTCGCGTTGAGCAAACGTAAAGAATGCGTCAATGATGCTGGCTTTGTCCGGTAAATCATCCAGGTTCGTTTGCTGAATAAAATCGACCACCAGGCCCTCTTTAGCACGGTTCCCCAGGCTTGAACGAATTAAGCGTTTGACCTCTTCGATCATTTCGCTCTTACCTTTGTTTTGTCTGTTGTGCTCGAAAATCAGACCAAGGATATAATCCAGGTTTATTTCCTGAGATTTCAGCAAATCGACCTCAAAAACTACGTCATCCCAGTCAGTGGTTGATTTCTCTTTTTTCTCAGCTTCTTTCTCACGGCGCTGCCAGTCGCGAATATCGTTATAGGCAGAACGATAATCCTGAATCTTGCGATCAGCAGGGAGACGAATTGTTTGCAATTCAGCGAACTTTTCATCATCCACATAATGTTCTGCTTTGAATTTTTCTACCGCAACAGGATCGCTAAGATCGATTTTTTGCAGGGCTTTTAGCGTGGCAAATTCATCATAGTTTTGCAGGATGTTCTCGGCACGCAGGTATTCGCCAAACAGTTTAACGAAGTCTTTCTTCTCTTTTTCACTTTCAATACTGGTAGGGTCAGGGAACCGTTGTTCCAGTTCTGAAACTACTGTCATGAAGCCGCGTTTAGCTTCACCTGTAGCAGCATCAGTAAAGCCTTCCATATACTCTGTATAACTCTTTTCTAACACCACATTTTTGGTGTTTTTGTCACCAAACAGCGTTATGGCATCAATAGTTGAGCGTTCCAGATCCCGGAAAGTGACGATATTACCGAAGGTTTTAGTGGCGTCATAAATGCGGTTGGTGCGGGAAAATGCCTGCATCAGGCCGTGAAAACGTAAGTTTTTATCGACGAATAGCGTGTTCAATGTTGGAGCATCGAAGCCGGTTAAGAACATCCCCACGACAATTAGCAGATCGATATCCTGATTTTTAACCCGCTGGGCTAAATCACGATAGTAGTTCTGAAAACCGTTACTGTCGGTGCTGAAGTTAGTTTTAAAATGGCTGTTATATTCACGAATTGCAGCGTCCAGAAACTCTTTAGCACTGCTGTCCATTGCGCTGGTATCAAAAGTTTCATCGGAAATTTCACCAATGGCATTTTGTTCTTCATTGGCGGCAAAGGAGAAGATTGTCGCAATACGCAGCGGTTTATAGGTAGCCGATTTATTAGCGGCTTCTTCTTGTAACCGTTTAAACGTCGCATAATAGGCTTTCGCGGCATCCACGCTGCTCACTGCCAACATAGCATTAAAACCTTTTGAGCCAGGGAAGGTACGGTGGGTTTTCTGGCGGAAGTTGTTCAGGATATATTGCGTGATTTCCTGAATACGCATGGGATGAAGAAACGCCTGCTGATTTTCAGCCGCACTCAGTTTTTTCTCGTCAGTTTCTGTCTCTAAAGACTTAAACTGTGGCCGCACATCGTTGTAGTCCACCTTGAATTTGAGCACTTTTTCGTCACGAATCGCATCGGTAATTACATACGAATGCAATTCACGACCAAATACGCTGGCGGTTGTTTCTGAGCCTAAGGCGTTTTCCGGGAAAATAGGGGTGCCGGTAAAACCAAACTGATAATAGCGTTTGAATTTCTTCTTCAGGTTTTTCTGCGCTTCTCCAAACTGGCTGCGGTGACATTCATCAAATATAAACACCACTTGCTGATTATATACAGGCAGGTCGCTTTCTGCTTTCATCAGATTATTGAGTTTCTGAATAGTAGTGACGATAATTTTGTTATCGTCCTTATCCAGATTTCGTTTAAGGCCTGCGGTATTTTCCGAGCCGTTGACGCTGTCTGGCGAAAAACGCTGATATTCCTTCATGGTCTGGTAATCGAGGTCTTTCCTGTCGACCACAAAGAAGACTTTATCAATAAAGTCCAGCTCTGTTGCCAGACGCGCGGCTTTAAAGCTGGTCAGTGTTTTACCGGAACCAGTGGTGTGCCAGATAAAGCCACCGCTTTCGGGGTTAGACCAGTTTTTCGCTTTATAGGAGCTGTTGATTTTCCATAAGATTCGTTCGGTGGCGGCAATCTGGTACGGTCGCATCACCAGTAGTGTCTGACTACTGTCAAACACGCTGTAGTTCACCAGAACATTCAGCAGAGTATGTTTCTGGAAAAAGGTAGCGGTAAAGTCTTTGAGGTCTTTAATCAGCGTGTTGTCTGATTTCGCCCAATTCATGGTGAAGTCAAAACTGTTTTTATCGCGCTTTGTCGTGTTGGCAAAATAACGGGTATCGGTGCCGTTAGAAATGACAAACAGTTGCAGATACTTAAACAGGGAATTTTCGCTGTTAAAACTCTCTTTACTGTAACGATGTATCTGGTTGAAAGCCTCACGAATCGCCACCCCGCGTTTTTTTAGTTCGATTTGCACCAGCGGTAAACCATTAACCAGGATCGTGACGTCATAACGGTTAGCATGAGAACCCGTCTGTTCAAACTGCTGGATAATCTGCACCTTATTGCGCATGAGATTCTTTTTATCTATCAAATAGATGTTCTCAAGTCGCCCGTCGTCAAAAATAAAGTCGCAGATATAGTCGATATGGATTTTACGGGTTTTATCCAGAATACCATCGCTGGGGTTGTCCAGATACTGCTCCGTGAAGCGCCGCCACTCGCTGTCATTAAACATCACACCATTGAGGCTCTGAAGCTGTTCCCGAACATTAGACAGCATTGCCGACTGTGATTTTACGGAAATAAATTCATAACCCTGATTCCGCAGGTCCTGAATCAGTTCACGTTCCAGGTCCGATTCGCTCTGGTAGCTGTCGCTTGTTTGCTCAGCTTTGATGTACTTATCAAGGACGATAAAGTTATTGGATTCAGCAATGGTGTGTGTTTGATGAGTCATAGCGCATCCTTTGTGCCGCCTGGCAAGAGCCGGAAGGGCGTTAAGAGTGACTTCCGGCGCGTAAAAAATAGTCTATATACTGACCGGATGTTAAGGAGGCCCGGTCGGTAGCAATGGTCAATTATTTACTGACAGTTTCAGGTTTTGGGAAACTGAGCAGTAAATCACGATAGTATTCGTATTGTTTTTGACGTAACTCGATTTCACGCGGGAGACCTTCGGTGATGGAAGCTGCGATTGCATCAAACTTATCCAGAATATCCACAATACGCCCCTGTTCGTCTAAAGATTTTTGAGGGTGAGATGGGTATGGAATAGGTACTCTGACTTGTTTCAGTGCATTAGCATTAAACTGTGGTTGCCCACCACCAGATACTAATTTATTAGCCTGTTCCCAAAAAAAATCACTTTGTGCAAAGTGCCAGTAATATTTGGCATTAATAATCGTTTTATTTAGGTTCAACTTTATTAAAAAACCAGCGTATACTGCTGGATAATCTTCTTCAAAAATCATTGTTTTACCAAAGGTTGCCCCAGTTCTTGCCATGAGTAAATCATTTTTGTCTAAGGTATATTTCTCATTTTCCTCATTTAATTCAACGTACATTGGGTTTTCTTTCGATAGCTTCCCGTCTTTATTTATGTCAGTAATTCTCACGAAACGGGCATCTCCTGAATCCATGGCTTTGGCTGCATATCCATATGTAAAATCTCCAATTTCCCCCAAAGTCTTCCACTCAACCTCACCCTCTTTAAAACTCAACAACTGGTCGCGATAGTAGTTGTACTGTTTTTTACGCATGTTAAGCTCAGCGGTAAGCTCAGCGGTAAGTGCAGTAAATTTATCCAGAATCCGAACGATTTCAGACTGGATGGCAAGGGATTTTTGGGGGTTGCCTGGGCAGGGGATGGGGATAGGGAAATTCTCTAAGGTTGATAGCACGATATATGTCATTGCCGCGCTATTTGTTCTTTCCTCGAGATATTTCTTCAGGCTATGGCTAAGCACAAAATACAAAAATCTAACACTTACATTTTCGTCGAAATTTGTCAGAACATAGGTGCGCTGATAAGCCTCAAACTTGCCGATGTAATGCTTCACCTCACCAACATTCGCATTGCCTGCAATCAGCAATGCCTCTGTATCCCAGCGGAATTTATCAATTTTGCTTGTCTCTTTGGCTGTCGTGAAGAACATATACTCTCCATCATCAACAGCCGCATTCGCATTAAGCTTTCCTGTTTCAATTTTGCAAGTTTGCCCAAGTGTCTTCCACTCGACCTCAACGCCATCCAACAGCTTTTCCAAGAAGTTCACGCTACTCATGCCTCCTGCTCCTCGCCTTCAATTTCAGCGACGATGGCATCAATATCCCTGCGAAGCTGGTCAATCCTGGCGACAGTAGATTTCAGCTCGGCGTTGAGCTGAGCAATGTCCACCACTTCGCGGTTATCTTTCGCTTCCACATAGCTGCTCACCGACAGGTTATAGTCATTCGCGACAACAGTCTCAAACGTGACAGATTTCGCCAGATGAGCAACATCTTCCTTGCCGGCAAATACCTGCATAATCTGTTCGATATGAGCATCGGTCAGGATGTTGTTATTAGTCTCTTTTTTGAACAGTTCGCTGGCGTCAATAAACTGAACTTTGGTATCCGTTTTATGTTTAGACAGCACCAGAATATTGACGGCAATGGTGGTGCCAAAGAACAGGTTCGGAGCCAGTGAAATTACGGTTTCGACATAGTTATTATCGACCAGATACTGACGGATTTTCTGCTCTGCGCCGCCACGGTAAAAAATACCCGGGAAGCAGACAATCGCAGCACGACCTTTGGCCGAAAGATAGTTCAGCGCATGTAGTACAAAGGCGAAGTCAGCTTTGGATTTGGGGGCCAGGACGCCAGCCGGGGCAAAACGTTCATCGTTAATCAGCGTCGGGTCATCGCTGCCAATCCATTTCACCGAATACGGCGGGTTAGAAACGATGGCATCAAACGGTTTTTCATCTCTGAAGTGCGGCTCAGTCAGCGTATTGCCCAGCTTGATATCAAACTTGTCGTAGTTGATATTGTGCAAAAACATGTTCATACGCGCCAGGTTATAGGTCGTATGGTTGATTTCCTGACCGAAAAAGCCTTCTTCGATGATGTGGTTATCAAACTGTTTTTTCGCCTGCAACAACAGTGAGCCGGAACCCGCTGCCGGGTCGTAGATTTTGTTAACGCTGGTCTGCCCGTGCATAGCCAGTTGTGCAATCAGCCTGGAGACGTGCTGCGGTGTAAAGAACTCGCCGCCTGACTTACCAGCATTCGCCGCATAGTTAGAAATCAGGAACTCATAGGCATCGCCGAACAGGTCAATCTGATGTTCGTTGAAGTCACCAAGTTTTAACCCTTCAACCCCTTTCAGAACCGCAGCCAGGCGGGCATTTTTATCTTTAACGGTGTTACCCAGGCGGTTACTGGTGGTATCGAAATCAGCAAACAAACCTTTGATGTCAGCTTCTGAAGGATAACCGTAAGCAGAACTTTCGATAGCAACGAAGATGCTGTTTAAATCTGCATTCAGCCTGTCATTAGTATTTGCTTTCGCAGCTACGTTGCAGAAAAGCTGACTGGGGTAGATGAAGTAGCCTTTAGTTTTGATGGCATCGTCTTTAATGTCATCAGTAATTACGCTGTCATCCAGTTTCGCATAACAGATACTGTCATCACCGGCTTCAATATAACTGGAAAAATTTTCGCTGATAAAACGGTAGAAAAGTGCGCCCAGAACGTATTGCTTAAAATCCCATCCGTCAACAGAACCTCTGACATCATTGGCAATTTGCCATATCTGGCGGTGCAGTTCTGCTCGTTGTTGAATACTTGTCATTTTTAATCCATTTTCCTGGTTTGGACCTGAATCATTGAGGGCAATTCTACAGCAATCTTGTGGTTCAGGCAGCCCCGGAGTAAGTCGGTGTACATTGTGAGATACCTGGGGTATTCACGACAAGGAGGAGGAACGGAATATTGCCTTTCCTTTGCAGTGCACCAGGTGCATTCTAAATAATTTCAGACAGATATTATCTCCGTGAATCCCCCGCCACCTTTCCGGTGCGCGGGGTTTTGTCTTTTTTTACCGGGAATACATGTATGAATCCGTCTGATGCCATTGAGGCAATTGAAAAACCACTTTCTTCCCTGCCTTACTCACTTTCCCGTCACATCCTGGAACATCTGCGCAAACTCACCAGCCACGAACCCGTGATTGGCATTATGGGGAAAAGCGGGGCCGGTAAATCCTCACTCTGTAATGCACTGTTTCAGGGGGAGGTCACCCCGGTCAGTGATGTTCACGCCGGCACCCGGGAAGTGCAGCGCTTCCGTCTGAGTGGCCACGGTCACAGCATGGTTATCACTGACCTGCCCGGGGTGGGCGAGAGCCGGGACAGGGATGCAGAGTATGAAGCCCTGTACCGTGACATTCTGCCTGAACTTGACCTGGTACTGTGGCTGATTAAAGCCGATGACCGTGCCCTGTCTGTGGATGAGTATTTCTGGCGACACATCCTGCACCGGGGACATCAGCAGGTACTGTTTGTGGTGACGCAGGCCGACAAAACGGAGCCCTGCCATGAATGGGATATGGCCGGTATTCAGCCTTCTCCCGCACAGGCACAGAACATTCGCGAAAAAACGGAGGCGGTATTCCGGCTGTTCCGGCCCGTACATCCGGTTGTTGCCGTATCGGCCCGCACCGGCTGGGAACTGGATACACTGGTCAGTGCGCTCATGACAGCGCTTCCCGACCATGCCGCCAGCCCCCTGATGACCCGCCTGCAGGACGAGCTGCGCACGGAGTCTGTCCGGGGGCAGGCCCGTGAACAGTTTACCGGTGCGGTGGACCGGATATTTGACACGGCGGAGAGCGTCTGTGTTGCCTCTGTGGCTCGTACGGTTCTGCGTGCCGTCCGTGACACGGTGGTCTCTGTTGCCCGCGCTGTATGGAACTGGATTTTCTTCTGAACAGTCTGTCAGGGGAAATGCCTGATTACATTGCGTTAACCAACTGAAAACATGACGCAAACACCTCATACCCCTCCTGTTTCTCTTGCGTGACTGTCCTGCCATTAATAGAATAAAACGATCGATAAAACAGGTATCGATCGTTGCTATCGATCGTTTATAGTGGTTAATGGTCTGCGAAAAGGCAGCTGAATCTCTTCATCATGCAGAACGGAATTGCACACAACGGACTGATACTTCTCTGGCGGATGAGAGAGGGGAAGCATTTATGTCCGGGAAAAACCACTTTATCTGACCATGCTGTTTTGTACCTGCCGGTATCCACTTTTGTGGGTACCGGCTTTTTTATTCACCCTCTGTAAGGAAAAGCTGATGAAACGACATCTGAACACCAGCTACAGGCTGGTATGGAATCACATTACGGGCACCCTGGTGGTGGCCTCCGAACTGGCCCGCTCACGGGGAAAACGCGCCGGTGTGGCGGTTGCGATGTCTCTTGCTGCTGTCACATCAGTCCCGGCACTGGCTGCTGACACGGTTGTACAGGCGGGAGAAACCGTGAACGACGGAACACTGACAAATCATGACAACCAGATTGTCCTCGGTACGGCCAACGGAATGACCATCAGTACCGGTCTGGAGTATGGGCCGGATAACGAGGCCAATACCGGCGGACAATGGATACAAAATGGCGGTGTCGCCAACAACACTACTGTCACCGGTGGTGGTCTTCAGAGAGTAAATGCCGGAGGAAGCGTTTCAGACACGGTTATCAGTGCCGGAGGCGGACAGAGCCTTCAGGGGCAGGCAGTGAACACCACGCTGAACGGCGGTGAGCAGTGGGTACATGAAGGCGGGATTGCAACGGGTACCGTCATTAATGAGAAGGGCTGGCAGGCCGTCAAATCCGGCGCAGTGGCAACAGATACCGTTGTGAATACCGGCGCTGAAGGGGGACCGGATGCAGAAAATGGTGATACCGGGCAGTTTGTTCGCGGAAATGCCGTACGCACCACCATCAATAAAAATGGTCGTCAGATTGTGGCTGCTGAAGGAACGGCAAATACCACTGAGGTTTATGCCGGCGGCGACCAGACTGTACATGGTCACGCACTGGATACCACGCTGAATGGGGGGTACCAGTATGTGCACAACGGCGGTACAGCGTCTGGCACTGTTGTAAACAGTGACGGCTGGCAGATTATCAAGGAAGGTGGTCTGGCGGATTTCACCACCGTTAACCAGAAAGGCAAACTGCAGGTGAACGCCGGTGGTACAGCCACGAATGTCACCCTGAAGCAGGGCGGCGCACTGGTCACCAGTACGGCGGCAACCGTCACCGGCAGCAACCGTCTGAGCAATTTCACGGTGGAAAACGGTAAGGCTGACGGCGTTGTTCTGGAGTCCGGCGGTCGTCTGGATGTACTGGAGGGCCATTCAGCGCAGAAAACACGGGTGGATGACGGCGGTACCCTGGCAGTGTCTGCCGGTGGTAAGGCAACAGGTGTCACCATGACATCCGGTGGTGCCCTGATTGCAGACAGTGGTGCCACTGTTGAGGGGACCAATGCCAGCGGTAAGTTCAGTATTGACGGCATATCCGGTCAGGCCAGCGGCCTGCTGCTGGAAAATGGCGGCAGCTTTACGATTAATGCCGGGGGACAGGCCAGCAACACCACGGTCGGACATCGTGGAACACTGACGCTGGCTGCCGGGGGAAGTCTGAGTGGCAGAACACAGCTCAGTAAAGGTGCCAGCATGGTACTGAATGGTGATGTGGTCAGTACCGGCGATATTGTTAACGCAGGGGAGATTCACTTTGATAATCAGACGACACCGGATGTCGTGCTGAGCCGTGCTGTTGCAAAAGGCGACTCCCCGGTAACGTTCCATAAACTGACCACCAGTAACCTCACCGGTCAGGGTGGCACCATCAATATGCGTGTTCGCCTTGATGGCAGCAATGCCTCTGACCAGCTGGTGATTAATGGTGGTCAGGCAACCGGCAAAACCTGGCTTGCGTTTACAAATGTCGGAAACAGTAACCTCGGGGTGGCAACCTCCGGACAGGGTATCCGGGTTGTGGATGCACAGAATGGTGCCACCACAGAAGAAGGTGCGTTTGCCCTGAGTCGCCCTCTTCAGGCCGGTGTCTTTAACTACACCCTGAACCGTGACAGCGATGAAGACTGGTACCTGCGCAGTGAAAATGCTTATCGTGCTGAAGTCCCCCTGTATGCCTCCATGCTGACACAGGCAATGGACTATGACCGGATCCTGGCAGGCTCCCGCAGCCATCAGACCGGTGTAAGCGGTGAAAATAACAGCGTCCGTCTCAGCATTCAGGGCGGTCATCTCGGTCACGATAACAACGGCGGTATTGCCCGTGGGGCCACGCCGGAAAGCAGCGGCAGCTATGGCTTCGTCCGTCTGGAGGGTGACCTGCTGAGAACAGAGGTTGCCGGTATGTCACTGACGACAGGAGTGTATGGTGCTGCAGGCCATTCTTCCGTTGATGTTAAGGATGATGACGGCTCCCGTGCCGGCACGGTCCGGGATGATGCCGGCAGTCTGGGCGGATACCTGAATCTGGTACACACGTCCTCCGGCCTGTGGGCTGACATTGTGGCACAGGGAACACGCCACAGCATGAAAGCGTCATCGGACAATAACGACTTCCGCGCCCGGGGCTGGGGCTGGCTGGGCTCACTGGAAACTGGTCTGCCCTTCAGTATCACTGACAACCTGATGCTGGAACCACAACTGCAGTATACCTGGCAGGGACTCTCCCTGGATGACGGCCAGGATAACGCCGGTTATGTGAAGTTCGGGCATGGCAGTGCACAACATGTGCGTGCCGGTTTCCGTCTGGGCAGCCACAACGATATGAGCTTTGGTGAAGGCACCTCATCCCGTGACACCCTGCGCGACAGTGCAAAACACAGTGTGCGTGAACTGCCGGTGAACTGGTGGGTACAGCCTTCTGTTATCCGCACCTTCAGCTCCCGGGGGGACATGAGCATGGGTACAGCCGCAGCCGGCAGTAACATGACGTTCTCACCGTCCCAGAATGGCACGACACTGGACCTGCAGGCCGGACTGGAAGCCCGTGTCCGGGAAAATATCACCCTGGGCGTTCAGGCCGGTTATGCCCACAGTGTCAGCGGCAGCAGCGCTGAAGGTTATAACGGTCAGGCCACGCTGAATGTGACTTTCTGATAATCAGGTCACTCCCCTTCAGGCCCCGGTTATCATGACCGGGGCTTTTTACTTTCAGGGAGCAACAGATATGCCGGGTTGTACATCACGTTTATTGCCGAAGGCTCTTTTGCTGCCAAATGGCATCTGAATCGATCACAGTCTGGCCGGTTATTGCCCGATCCCGATGGGGGTTATTGGATGATCTCCTTCCATAAAAATACGCAGCTCGCCAGTGAAGGGCTTCTCAGACAATAAACGTCATTCATTTCGTCCATCAGGCCGCGTCTTCTCCGGGAGACGCGGCTTTTTCATTTATACCGCTAACTCATTCATAAGGAATAAATCATGCGATTAGCCAGTCGTTTTGGTTATGCGAACCAGATACGCCGTGACCGCCCCTTAACCCGTGAAGAACTGATGCAGGTCGTCCCCAGCGTATTCGGGGAAGAGAAACACACATCCAGAAGCGAGAACTATACCTGGATCCCCACCATCACCGTGCTGGAAAGCCTGCAGCGGGAAGGCTTCCAGCCATTCTTCGCCTGCCAGACCCGCGTGCGCGACCCGGGCCGCCGGGGATACACCAAACACATGCTGCGTCTGCGCCGTGACGGGGAGATAAACGGACAACATGTCCCTGAAATCATCCTGCTGAACTCCCATGACGGTACCTCCAGCTACCAGATGCTGCCGGGTTACTTCAGGTTCGTCTGCCAGAACGGATGCGTCTGTGGTCAGTCTCTGGGGGAAGTGCGTGTTCCACACCGGGGAGACGTAGTGGAGAAAGTTATCGAAGGGGCTTACGAGGTGGTGGGGGTTTTTGACCGGATTGAGGAGAAGCGTGATGCCATGCAGTCGCTGGTCCTGCCGCCACCGGCACGCCAGGCGCTGGCACAGGCGGCACTGACTTACCGTTATGGTGACGAACATCAGCCCGTCACCACTGCTGACATTCTGACACCGCGACGCCGGGAGGATTACGGTAAGGACCTGTGGAGTGCTTATCAGACCATCCAGGAGAATATGCTGAAAGGCGGGATTTCCGGTCGCAGTGCCAGAGGAAAACGTATCCATACCCGTGCCATTCACAGCATCGACACGGACATTAAGCTCAATCGCGCATTGTGGGTGATGGCAGAAACACTGCTGAAGAGTATGCGCTGATGCCTTTTCCCTGAAAGCGCAGTTCTGACTCATGTCCGTCCCTGCCCCGCGACATCTTCCATTCATTTACTTTTTATAAGGAATAATCTCATGACAACCGTTACGCATAATTCCACCACACCTTCTGTTTCCGTAACCGCTGCATCAGGGAATAACCCACCTCAGCTGGTTGCTACTCTCGTCCCTGATGAACAGCGCATCAGCTTCTGGCCGCAGCATTTTGGCCTCATTCCACAGTGGGTGACCCTGGAGCCCCGTGTCTTCGGCTGGATGGACCGTCTGTGCGAAGACTACTGTGGTGGTATCTGGAATCTGTACACCCTGAACAACGGCGGGGCATTTATGGCACCCGAACCGGATGACGATGATGACGAAACATGGGTACTGTTCAGTGCCATGAACGGTAACCGCGCTGAAATGAGCCCGGAAGCCGCCGGTATTGCTGCCTGTCTGATGACGTACAGCCATCATGCCTGTCGTACGGAGAATTATGCCATGACGGTCCATTATTACCGGTTACGGGATTACGCCCTGCAGCATCCGGAATGCAGCGCCATTATGCGCATTATCGACTGAATGGAGGCAGGGACAATGCAGCAACTTTCCTTTCTGCCCGGAGAGATGACGCCCGGCGAGCGCAGTCTCATTCTGCGGGCCCTGAAAACCCTGGACCGCCATCTTCATGAACCCGGCGTGGCCTTCACCTCCACCCGTGCGGCACGGGAATGGCTGATTCTGAACATGGCGGGACTGGAGCGGGAAGAGTTCCGGGTGCTGTATCTGAACAACCAGAATCAGCTGATTGCCGGTGAAACCCTCTTCACCGGCACCATCAACCGCACGGAAGTCCATCCCCGGGAAGTGATTAAACGTGCCCTGTACCACAATGCCGCTGCCGTGGTGCTGGCACACAACCACCCGTCCGGTGAAGTCACCCCCAGTAAGGCTGACCGGCTTATCACTGAGCGTCTGGTACAGGCGCTGGCCCTGGTGGATATCCGGGTGCCGGACCATCTGATAGTCGGTGGCAGCCAGGTTTTCTCCTTTGCGGAACACGGCCTGCTTTAACCCGTCACCGCCACAACCACATCACACCTGTTTTCACTTTTATCTTCTGTCTTCAGAGGTATCCCATTATGAAAATCATCACCCGTGGTGAAGCCATGCGTATTCACCGTCAGCATCCTGCATCCCGTCTTTTTCCGTTCTGTATCGGTAAGTACCGCTGGCACGGCAGCACTGAAGCGTATACCGGTCGTGAAGTGCAGGATATTCCCGGTGTGCTGGCCGTGTTTGCTGAACGTCGTAAGGACAGTTTTGGCCCGTATGTCCGGCTGATGAGCGTCACACTGAACTGAATCAGGGCATTCTGATGAGCAGAATTATCACCACCACCGTGTATACGCTGGATGAGCTTTCCTGCCCGGCACAGGAAAAAGCCCGCGACTGGTACCGTCAGCATCATGCTGACAGCAACTGGTATGAAAACGTGTATGAAGACTTCAGGGAGGTCTGTGGCATTTTCGGAATTGACCTCCGCCAGCGCGTTTTCCGGCTCAGCAACGGCAGGTTTATGGAAGAGCCGAGCATCTGGTTCAGCGGATTCTGCCGCCAGGGGGACGGAGCCTGTTTTGAAGGACGCTGGCACTGGCAGCCAGCGACAGTCAGAAGAATCCGGAAGTATGCCCCACAGGAGCATGAACTCCATCGTATCGCGGATGCCCTGCAGGCGGTGCAGAAACGTAACTTCTGGCAATTACAGGCTGAAATCAGTCACCGGGGACGTTACTGCCATCCGTACAGCATGGATATCACTGTTACCAGGAACAGTCCGACTGGTCAGGCTATGACAGCCGATGCGGAAGCCGCAGTCAGTGAAGCCCTGCGCGACCTGGCCTTCTGGTTGTACCGTCAACTGGAAAACGAGTACGACTGGCTGACCTCAGACGCCGCTGTGGATGAGGCCCTACTCATCAACGAATACACCTTCACCGAAGCCGGTCTGCGCGCCGGCTGACTCGTCATCGTTAAACTATCATTCACCGATTTTCTGTGAGGATTTTATCGTGTCAGACACACTCTCCGGGACAACGCATCCCGATGACAATCATGACCGTCCCTGGTGGGGACTACCCTGCACCGTGACGCCCTGTTTCGGCGCCCGTCTGGTGCAGGAGGGCAATCAGTTGCATTACCTTGCCGACCGCGCCGGTATCAGAGGCCGGTTCAGCGACGCGGATGCGTACCACCTGGACCAGGCCTTTCCGCTGCTGATGAAACAACTGGAGCTCATGCTCACCAGTGGTGAACTGAATCCCCGCCATCAGCATACCGTGACACTGTATGCGAAGGGGGTGACCTGTGAAGCCGACACCCTCGGCTCCTGTGGTTACGTTTATCTGGCTGTTTATCCGACGCCCGAAACGAAAAAGTAAACCACCGGAATAACCCTCTGCTCCGGCCTGGTGCTTTCACCACGCCACTTTTCCATTTCTCATCTCTGCATATCAGGAAAATCTTCAGTATGAAAACATTACCTGTATTACCCGGGCAGGCGGCCAGTTCTCGCCCGTCTCCTGTTGAAATCTGGCAGATACTGCTGTCCCAACTGCTGGACCAGCACTACGGCCTCACACTGAATGACACACCGTTTGCCGATGAACGTGTGATTGAGCAGCATATTGAAGCTGGCATTTCACTGTGTGATGCGGTGAACTTTCTCGTGGAAAAATACGCACTGGTGCGTACCGACCAGCCGGGATTCAGCGCCTGTACCCACTCTCAGTTAATAAACAGCATCGATATCCTCCGGGCCCGCCGGGCGACAGGCCTGATGACCCGCGACAATTACAGAACGGTAAATAACATTACCCTGGGTAAACATCCGGGGGCGAAACAATGAAACTGGCCCTGACGCTGGAAGCCGACAGCATTAACGTGCAGGCACTGAACATGGGGCGAATTGTCGCTGACGTCGATGGTGTTAATCTCACTGAACTGATTAACAAGGTCGTTGAAAACGGTTATTCACTCCGCGTGGTGGAGGAATCCGACCAACAGTCAACCTGCACACTACCACCGTTTGCAACCCTTGCCGGCATACGCTGCAGTACCGCACATATCACGGAAAAGGATAACGCCTGGCTGTACTCGCTGTCACACCAGACCAGTGACTTCGGTGAATCAGAATGGATTCATTTCACAGGTAGCGGATATCTGTTACGTACCGATGCGTGGTCATATCCGGTTCTGCGGCTTAAACGCCTGGGGTTGTCAAAAACGTTCCGTCGTCTGGTTGTCACACTCATCCAACGTTATGGCGTCAGTCTCATTCATCTGGATGCCAGCGCTGAATGTCTGCCGGACCAGCCCACTTTCGACTGGTAACCAGAAACAACATGAAATCATTAACCACGGAAACCGCACTGGATATTCTGATTGCGTGGCTACAGGACAATATCGACTGCGAATCGGGAATTATCTTTGACAACGATGAGGATAGAACGGATTCAGCAGCACTGTTGCCCTGCATCGAACAGGCCCGGAAGGATGTCCGTGCTCTTCGTCATCTGCAGCTTCTGCACCAGAACCGGTGAATATCACTCACCATACTTCATTCCCCTGACGCCAGCCTGAATACAGCTGGCGTTTTCGTTTATAAACCAAAAGGAAAACCGATAATGTCAGACATCACAATCTCCCGTCCGGAAGTGGCCAACGGGCATACGGACGTTATCTGCTCAACCTCAGTCAGCCACATTCTGACTGTACGAAAGAGTACGCTGCTGCAAATCGACACACTTATCCGGCAACTGGCTGAAATCTCAGCAATGACAGAAAGTATTGGCGGTAAAACCGCACTGGACTGGGCGATGAAACAGGATTTTCGCTGTGGCTGCTGGCTCATGGAGAAACCTGAAACGGCAATGAAAGCCATCACACACAATCTCGATCGTGAAATCTGGCGTGACTTGATGCAACGTTCCGGGATGCTTTCCTTAATGGATGCACAGGCCCGTGAGACATGGTACCGGTCACTGGAGTACGATAATTTTCCGGAAATCAGCGAAGCGAACATCCTGAGCACATTTGAACAACTGCACCAGAATAAGGATGAGGTGTTTGAGCGAGGGGTGATCAACGTCTTCAGAGGGCTGAACTGGAATTACAAAACCAACTCCCCCTGTAAATTTGGTAATAAAATTATCGTCAACAATCTGGTGAGATGGGACCGGTGGGGGTTTCATCTTATCACCGGGCAACAGGCCGATCGACTTGCCGATCTGGAAAGAATGCTGCACCTGTTCAGCGGCAAACCGATCCCCGACAACCGGGAAAACATCACCATTCATCTGGATGACCACATCCAGTCTGTTCAGGGTAAAGAGGACTATGAAGATGAGATGTTCAGCATCAGATACTTTAAGAAGGGCTCCGCGCATATCACGTTCAGAAAACCAGAACTGGTTGACAGACTGAATGACATCATTGCGAAGCATTATCCGGAGCAACTATCAGCCATCTGAATCAGATGGAGAAAAAGCTTACCTGACCCATTACCTGACCCAATTCAAAGGCAAAAGAAAAAGGGTTAGCTGATTTATTAGCTAACCCTTTGTTGTATATGGTAGCCCCTGTTGGGTTTGAACCAACGACCAAGCGATTATGAGTCGCCTGCTCTAACCACTGAGCTAAGGGGCCATGGTAGCGGATTATAAAGTAACTCCGTGCCGCGATCCAGCCATTAGCGTGCGGCTGCTGTTTTTATAAACAACGTGTTTTCAATTCGTTATACTTCCTGCGGGTTGTGTTGTTCAGGAGTTAATATGGTTGACGATATTCTTGCGCCAGGATTGCGTGTGGTGTTTTGTGGCATCAATCCGGGCCTTTCTTCCGCAGAGTCTGGCTTTCCGTTTGCCCATCCGGCAAATCGCTTCTGGAAGGTGATTTATCAGGCCGGATTTACCGACCGTCAGTTGAAGCCACAGGAAGCGCAGCATCTGCTGGATTATCGTTGCGGTGTTACCAAACTGGTAGATCGTCCAACGGTGCAAGCCAATGAAGTTTCAAAGCAGGAGTTGCACGCAGGCGGGCGCAAGCTGATTGAAAAAATTGAAGATTATCAGCCGCAAGCGTTGGCGATTCTGGGCAAACAAGCATATGAACAGGGATTCAGCCAGCGCGGTGCACAATGGGGGAAACAAACGCTCACCATTGGTTCGACGCAGATTTGGGTGTTGCCGAATCCCAGCGGTTTAAGCCGCGTTTCACTGGAGAAACTGGTTGAGGCGTATCGGGAACTGGATCAGGCGCTGGTCGTGCGTGGGCGATAAAAACGCCACCGAAAAGGTGGCGTTTGTGCAGAGGGATAAGTGCCGGATGCGGCGTAAACGCCTATCCGGCTTACCGATTAATCGTCCAGGAAGCTACGCAGTACTTCAGAACGGCTTGGGTGACGCAGTTTGCGCAGCGCCTTCGCTTCGATCTGACGGATACGTTCGCGGGTAACGTCGAACTGTTTACCCACTTCTTCCAGCGTGTGGTCGGTGTTCATATCGATACCGAAACGCATACGCAGAACTTTTGCTTCACGCGCGGTCAGGCCAGCCAGTACGTCGTGCGTTGCCGCACGCAGGCTCTCGGTGGTCGCAGAATCCAGCGGCAGTTCGAGGGTGGTATCCTCGATGAAATCCCCCAGATGCGAATCTTCATCATCACCGATCGGCGTTTCCATGGAGATTGGCTCTTTGGCGATCTTCAGCACTTTGCGGATTTTGTCTTCCGGCATCAGCATACGTTCAGCCAGTTCTTCCGGCGTTGGTTCACGACCCATTTCTTGCAGCATCTGGCGAGAAATACGGTTGAGCTTGTTGATAGTCTCAATCATATGCACCGGAATACGGATGGTGCGCGCCTGATCTGCGATAGAGCGGGTGATCGCCTGACGGATCCACCAGGTTGCGTAGGTGGAGAACTTGTAACCACGACGGTATTCGAATTTATCAACCGCTTTCATCAGACCGATGTTGCCTTCCTGAATCAGATCGAGGAACTGCAAGCCACGGTTGGTGTATTTCTTAGCGATAGAAATAACCAGACGTAAGTTCGCTTCAACCATCTCTTTCTTCGCACGGCGGGCTTTCGCTTCACCGATGGACATGCGACGGTTAATGTCTTTAACCTGCTCAATGGTCAGGCCGGTTTCTTCTTCAATCTGCTGCAGTTTCTGCAGGGCGCGATGCACTTCTTCAGAGACATCGTGCAGTTTTTCCGACCACGGCTTGTTCATCGCAATTGCCGCGTTGAACCAGGTATCGCTGGTTTCGTTGCCGGTAAACAGGGTGATGAAGTTTTTCTTCGGCATTTTGCACTGCTCAACGCAGAGCTTCATGATCAGACGCTCTTGTGTACGAACGCGATCCATCATGACGCGCATACTGTTGACCAGGTAGTCAAACTGCTTCGGCACCAGGCGGAACTGTTTGAATACTTCAGACAGTTTCAGGATCTCTTCCTGAGCGGCAGCGTGGCTGCGGCCTTTCGCTTTAATGGTGTCACGCGTTACAACGTACTGAGCGCGCAGTTCAGCAAATTTTTCGCGAGCCAGCTCCGGGTCGATGCTGTTGTCATCGTCGGCACTGTCGTCGTCGGCATCTTCTTCGTCTTCATCTTCGTCATCGTCCAGATCTTCCTGGGAAAGCTCAGAACCGACGTGAGTGGCGGTTGGTGCCAGATCTTCTTCTGCGTTCGGGTCAACAAAGCCAGTGATCAGATCTGACAGACGCGCTTCTTCTGCTTCAACACGATCATACTGTTCCAGCAGATAGGTGATCGCTTCCGGATATTCAGCAACGGAGCATTGAACCTGGTTGATCCCGTCTTCGATGCGTTTAGCGATGTCAATTTCGCCTTCGCGGGTCAACAGTTCAACGGTGCCCATTTCACGCATGTACATGCGTACCGGGTCAGTCGTGCGCCCGATTTCAGATTCCACGCTGGAAAGCACCTGCGCGGCGGCTTCGGCAGCATCTTCGTCTGCTGTGTTTTCAGCCAGCATCAGGTCATCGGCATCCGGCGCTTCTTCCATCACCTGAATGCCCATGTCATTGATCATTTGGATGATGTCTTCGATCTGATCGGAATCGACGATATCTTCCGGCAGATGGTCATTGACCTCGGCATAGGTCAGATAGCCTTGCTCCTTACCACGGGTGACAAGAAGTTTCAGCTGTGACTGCGGGTTTTGCTCCATAAGACGGTATCCACACTTATTTCATGAGGTTGGTGTTGGGCGATTGACCGGATATCATTCAGACGTTAATACTGAAATCCAACGGTTATTTACCGCCAACGATAATTACGAGGGCGTACTTATATCATTGCCGCTGCCTCTCAGTGCGGCTGTCGGGGGCTTCCCGATCGCTATTCGGCACTTAAGCCGTTAAATCACTTTTTCGCCAGTTCCTGGTTTAATGTCCAGAGTTCCAGGCGTTCTTCATTACTTAAACCATGGGTGCGCTCACGAGCGATTAACTCTTCCTGGCGCAGTTCAAGCAACGAATCAAACATATGGTTGAGTGAGTCGGTGAAGGTTTGCTCAGCAATATTCTTATCTGCTATATCGTCCCACATCGACAGTTTTTCAAGGGTGGCAGCATTATTTGTACCACGATAGTGCTCTAAAAGTTGCCCGGTGGTCAGACCTGGCTGAGAGAGACAAGTGTTGACCAGTTCTCTGAATAAGCCAAGTCCAGGAAGCTTATTTTGATCCAGATTCTCAAGCGGCGGGACTAACGTCGCTAATTCTGGATTTTGCACCAGCAACCCTATAAGTATACGCATGGTCGTGCGTTTTAGCTGCGGAACAGGACGAGAAACGCCGTTCTCTGCTGCTTTCGGCATTAATCGTTCAAGCTGGCTGTCATCAAGTATGCCTAACTTGTTGCCTAATTCCTGACGAAGATAGATGCGCAGCGTTTCTCCTGGCACCTGAGAAATCAGTGGCAGCGCCAGCGTACTTAAACGTGCGCGCCCGTCAGGGGTACTCAGGTCAACCTGCGGCATCAGGCTGTTAAACAGAAACGCGGAGAGCGGCATTGCCTGCTCCATTCGCGCTTCAAACGCCTCTTTACCCTCTTTGCGCACCAGTGTGTCTGGGTCTTCGCCATCGGGTAAAAACATAAAGCGTAACTGACGGCCGTCTGTCATATAAGGCAGCGCAGTTTCCAGCGCCCGCCAGGCGGCATCGCGACCTGCACGGTCGCCGTCATAACAGCAAATGACATTGTTGGTCGCGCGGAACAATAACTGAATGTGATCGGCAGTGGTTGACGTACCCAGCGATGCAACGGCGTAATTAATACCGTATTGCGCCAGAGCCACCACGTCCATATAGCCTTCGACCACCAACAGACGCTGGGGTTCAGCGTTATCCTGCTGCGCTTCATAAAGACCGTAAAGCTGGCGGCCTTTATGGAAAATATCAGTTTCCGGTGAGTTCAGGTATTTGGGGGTATCGTTGCCCAGCACGCGCCCGCCAAAACCAATCACCCGACCGCGTTTATCGCGAATGGGGAACATCACCCGTTCGCGGAAACGGTCGTAACTGCGACCCTGATCGTTAGTGACCAACATCCCCGCATCAATCAATGACTGGCGATTTTCTGGATTGCCGCCAAACCGTTTCAGGACGTTGTCCCAGCCGGGGGGCGCAAAACCAATCGCAAAGCGGGCGATGACCTCGTGGCTTAATCCGCGTTTTTCCAGATACTGGCGCGCAGATGTGGCAACAGGTTGTTGTAAAGATTGTTGGTAAAACGTATTCAGACCGTCCATCAACTGATAAAGCGTTTGCCGTTGATGGCGCTCTATCTGGCTGGGGCCGCTGCCTGCTTCAAATGGCACTTCAAGATTGTGCATTGCTGCCAACTCTTCGACCGTTTCGACGAACTCAAGCTTGTCGTAGTTCATCAGAAAGTCGATCGCGTTGCCGTGCGCGCCACATCCAAAGCAGTGGTAAAACTGTTTCTCACCGTTGACGGTGAATGACGGGGTTTTCTCGTTGTGGAATGGACAACACGCGTGAAAATTCTTGCCCTGCTTTTTCAGCTTCACACGGGCGTCGATCAGATCGACGATGTCAGTGCGTGCCAGCAGATCATTAATGAATACGCGTGGGATTCGTCCAGCCATAGGCCCCGATTTTTAGCAATTCATAAACGAAAATAAGCCGCGCATTCCTTTCGGAAGCACGGCCTTACAACTACAACTCGGTCTGATCGGAGAGCAACGCTCTCAGGGAATTAGTACAGACGAGTACGGCGTGCGTTTTCGCGAGCCAGTTTCTTCGCGTGACGTTTCACTGCAGAAGCTTTAGCGCGCTTACGTTCGGTAGTCGGTTTTTCATAGAACTCACGACGACGAACTTCCGCCAGAACACCTGCTTTTTCGCAGGAACGCTTGAAGCGACGCAGAGCTACGTCGAACGGCTCGTTTTCACGTACTTTAATTACCGGCATGTGCCTCTCACCTTTGATTAATTCGGTTTGCCGCTGGCATCAACGCCAGCTTATTTCAAAATGGTGCGGAATTTTACTGCAATTGCTGCTGCTTTGTAAAGCACCGCGACCTCTTTTGAAAGGGACTTTTATAAGGGTGAGGAGTATACACGAGGCTTTCTCCAGGGGCGAACAAAGTTTTACATCAACCCGCATTGGTCCTACACTGCGCGGTAATAAAGCGAGGTAAAACAAGTCATGCGTGTACTGGGTATTGAAACTTCCTGCGATGAAACCGGCATCGCCATTTACGACGATGAAAAAGGTTTGTTAGCCAACCAATTGTATAGTCAGGTGAAATTACACGCTGACTACGGCGGCGTGGTGCCTGAGCTGGCCTCCCGCGATCACGTGCGTAAAACCGTACCGTTGATCCAGGCGGCGCTGAAAGAGTCTGGTTTGACGGCAAAAGATATTGATGCCGTGGCCTATACCGCAGGCCCAGGATTAGTCGGCGCGCTGCTGGTTGGTGCGACCGTGGGACGTTCTCTGGCGTTTGCCTGGAACGTTCCGGCGATTCCTGTGCACCATATGGAAGGGCATCTGTTAGCACCGATGCTGGAAGATAACCCGCCGGAATTTCCGTTTGTCGCATTGCTGGTTTCCGGCGGTCATACGCAGTTAATCAGCGTTACCGGCATTGGTCAGTATGAGCTGCTCGGCGAGTCCATTGATGATGCCGCTGGTGAAGCGTTTGATAAAACCGCGAAGCTGCTGGGGCTGGATTATCCAGGCGGGCCGCTGCTGTCGAAAATGGCGGCTCAGGGTACTGCCGGGCGCTTTGTCTTCCCGCGTCCGATGACCGACCGTCCGGGGCTGGATTTCAGCTTTTCTGGTCTGAAAACCTTCGCCGCGAACACGATTCGTGATAACGGCACCGACGACCAGACGCGTGCTGATATCGCCCGCGCTTTTGAAGATGCGGTGGTCGATACGCTGATGATTAAGTGTAAGCGTGCGCTGGATCAGACGGGCTTTAAGCGACTGGTAATGGCAGGCGGCGTGAGTGCTAACCGCACGCTGCGGGCGAAACTGGCGGAAATGATGAAAAAGCGTCGCGGCGAAGTGTTCTACGCGCGTCCGGAATTTTGTACTGATAACGGCGCGATGATCGCCTATGCCGGAATGGTGCGGTTTAAAGCAGGCGCGACGGCGGATCTCGGCGTTAGCGTGCGTCCGCGCTGGCCGCTGGCGGAGTTACCGGCTGCGTAAAACTCTCGGGTGCCGGAGAGCAATTTCCGGCACCGTCCTCACTTAAAGCAACACCACGGGCATCCACAGTAAGCCGGTAATCACCAGCAACACGAGGAATATCAGCCCAAAAATCGCCCCCAGTCGCCAGTAATCCACCGTTGGCAGATAACCACTACCGTAGTAAATCGGACTGGGCCCGGTGGCGTATGGCGTAAGAATGCTCCCCAGACCAATCGCCGCGCCAACCATCAGGCAGAACACCGGCAGCGGGATTTCCGGCATCGCCAGCGCGGCGGCAATCATCATCGGCGCGAGAGCGGAGGTATACGCCGTGGCGCTGGCAAAAAAGTAGCGCAGCAGATAAAACACCACAATCAACGCCATCATCACCATCGTCGGCGAATAACCGCTTAAGCTGCCTGCTAACAGTTTGCCAAACCAGCTAATAAAACCGGTGTTGTTGAGTCCGGTGGCGAGGGTGATTAGCGAGGCCAGCCAGAAGAAAACGTTCCACGCTGCTTTATTACTGACAATATCGTCCCAGCTGATAATGCGCAGAAGCAGCATCAGTGCCACCACGCTGTAACCGACCATCGCAGCATCGATATAATCACCGCCGAAAATCCACAGAACCAGCGCGCCCACCATCAGCCCCAGCATCCGTTTTTCACGCGAACAGAGTGGCCCCATCGCTTGCAGCTCCGTCTCTGCCCAACGCGGCACCTGATCACCAGACTTCAGTACCGGTGGGTATAGCACGTAAGCCAGCCAGGGAACCAGCAGAACCAGTAAAATACTGAGCGGCAACATCCCGAGGAACCAGTCGCCCCAACTCAGCGTGGCGTGAGATGCGCTTTTCATCAGTCCAATTAGCAGCAAGTTAGGTGCCATCGCCGTCAGGAAAATGGCGCTGGTCACACAATCGGCAACAATCCCCATCCACATGATGTAGGAGCCAATGCTGCGCGAACTGCTGTCGTTCGGCTGTGATTGATAGAGCGGCGGCAGGTTACGGATGATGGGATAGATAATCCCCGCACCGCGCGCTGAGTTGGAAGGTGTTACAGGTGCAAGGACTAACTCGGAGAACATCACCGCATAGCCGAGAAACAGCGTGCGATGCCCCATCTTTTTCACCAGAATCAGCGCAATGCGACGTCCAAGTCCGGTTTTTTCATAGCCAGTGCCAAACATAAAGGCGGCGAAAATCAGCCAGATAACCGAATTAGAAAAACCGGAAACGGCCCACGAGAGGGATTTTGCAGTGAATTTAAAGCCTGGCTGAGCGAGCTGCTCCGGGCTGAACAGCAGCCAGGGAGAGAGTATGGCGATGATGGATATACCCACCATCGCCACCACGGCACCCGGCACGGGTTCGAGGATCAGTCCAACGATCACGCCAGTAAAAACAGCAAAGTAGAGCCATGTATGACTCTCCAGCCCTGCGGGAACCGGAAGTAGAGCAATAATGGCGATGACCGCCAGCGGTGCGAGATATCGCCACCATTCAGTGGAAGGTTTCATCGTGTTATGCCTGCGAAAAAGGAGAGGGGGCGAACCTCTCCGTGAGGGTTATTTGATGTAGTGGACGTGCTCGCAGATCTCTTCCACGATGGGATCGCGGCGTTCGGCGAACAGCTTTTTGTTTTCGGCTATCAGGTTGTTGCCGTGGGTATCAATAGAGACAATCAGCGGCCCAAACTCTTTAACCCGGCAGACCCACAACGACTCCGGCATTCCGAGTTCTGTCCAGTGCACCTCTTCAATCTCTTCCACCTGGGTTGCCGCCAGTACTGCGCAGCCTGCTGGGAAAATCACATGCAGCGCCTTGAATTTCTGGCAACCTTCTTCAGTCAGCGGCCCCATTCCGCCTTTGCCGACCACCAGTTTCACGCCGGTCTGTTCGATAAATTCACGTTCAAAACTTTCCATCCGCATACTGGTTGTTGGGCCGACGGATACCATCTCCCATTTGTCGCCATTTTTGCGCACGATGGGGCCAGCGTGGAAAATCGCTTTGCCGTTGAGATCGTAAGGGATCGGACGTTTCAGTTCGATCAGGCGGCGGTGACAAACGTCGCGGCAAGTCACCAGCGTACCGGTCAGGTAGATCACATCGCCGACGCGAATATCTTGCAGATCTTCAGCTTTGATCGGGGTTGTCAGGATCTTTTTCATAACGCGCTCCGGGTGTGAGAAAGGTTTTCAAAGGAGAGATCGGCATGAACCAGCAGCGTACCGCGACGATGCGCCCAGCAGCCGGTAGAGACAGCGACGCCGATGGTAGACGGATGGCGAGCGGCAGATTCGATATGCACGCCCATCACTGAACTGTTGCCAGTCAGCCCTTGTGGACCAATCCCCAGACGGTTGAGTCCTTCCTCCAGGCGTAGCTCCAGCTCTGCCGCTTTCGGATTGGGATGGCGGCTGCCAATCGGGCGCAAAATGGCTTTACGTGAGAGCACGGCGGCGGTTTCCACCGAGGTGGCGATGCCTACACCTACCAGTACCGGTGGACAGGCGTTTACGGCGAGGGTGGAGATATTTTCGAAGACGAATTTCACCACGCCTTCGTAGCCTTCCGATGGCATTAACACTTTTGAGCGGCCAGGTAGCGTGCAGCCGCCGCCAGCCATGTAAACTTCAATTTCCGCGTCGTCACCGTCGGGGACGATATCCCAGGTAACCCACGGTACGCCGCTACCGGTATTTTTGCCGGTGTTCACTTCGTCAAAAATTTCCACCGCGTTGTGGCGCAGTGGCGCTTTGACGGTCGCCTCTTCCACGGCTTGCTTAAGAATGCTTTGCAGTTCGCCAAGCAGCGGGAAACGGGAACCGACCTTAACAAAAAACATGATTTCGCCGGTGTCCTGACAGGCCGGGCGATTCAGGTCGATCGCTTTTTGCATGTTATCGAACATCGTGTGGTAGATGATTTTCCCCATCGACGACGTTTCGGCGTCCCGAAGCTGTTTTAGTTTATCCACTACGTCATCAGGCATTCGGGTAGAAATCATGGCGGTAAAGTTAGCGACAATATCCGTCAACTTATTCACTGCCTGTTGTTTATTACATTCGCTCATCATGGCAACTCCAGTTTTTCTATTTGTCTGGAAAAATTCACCACCACAAACTACCACTAAAAATGTGGTTTTATATTTCTTGCCGCCGTGAAAATGTAATTAACAGTTCGTGAATCAACACGAAAATAAGAATGAATATTGCGCCAGAGCAGGGAATGGAAATGTTTTGCGAAATACACTGAGCCAGTCAAAATTGCGGATAGTTAACGATGCTGAATAGTTGGCCTTTAGCCAAAGACTTGCAGGTATTGGTAGAAATCGTCCATAGCGGCAGTTTTAGTGCCGCAGCGGCGACGCTTGGGCAGACGCCCGCATTTGTCACCAAACGAATCCAAATCCTTGAAAACACGCTGGCAACGACGCTACTTAACCGCTCCGCTCGCGGCGTGGCACTGACTGAAAGTGGCCAACGTTGTTACGAACATGCGCTGGAAATCCTCACCCAATATCAGCGACTGGTCGATGACGTCACGCAAATCAAAACGCGCCCGGAGGGGATGATTCGTATTGGCTGTAGTTTTGGTTTTGGGCGCAGTTATATTGCACCAGCCATTACCGAACTGATGCGCAATTACCCTGAGTTACAGGTGCATTTTGAATTGTTCGATCGGCAAATTGATTTAGTGCAGGATAATATTGATCTGGATATTCGTATTAATGATGAAATCCCTGATTATTATATTGCGCATCTTTTGACAAAAAATAAAAGAATATTATGCGCAGCACCTGAGTATCTGCAAAAATATTCCCAGCCACAATCCTTACAGGAATTAAGTCGTCATGACTGTCTGGTGACCAAAGAGCGCGATATGACCCACGGAATATGGGAGTTGGGGAACGGTCAGGAGAAAAAATCGGTGAAGGTAAGCGGGCATCTTTCCTCCAACAGCGGTGAGATTGTGCTGCAATGGGCGCTGGAAGGTAAAGGGATTATGCTGCGTTCCGAATGGGATGTGCTGCCGTTTCTGGAGAGTGGTAAACTGGTGCGAGTATTGCCGGAATATGCACAAAGCGCCAATATCTGGGCTGTCTATCGGGAGCCACTCTATCGCAGTATGAAGTTGCGCGTCTGCGTAGAGTTTCTGGCGGCGTGGTGCCAGCAACGGCTGGGCAAGCCCGCCGAAGGCTATCAGGTTTTGTAAACCTGCCAGAAATCACTGCGGATCTTTTTCGCGCTTTCTTTTAAATTTCGTCCAGATTTTTGTCTCCTGGCGACGCCACAGACGCTGGATGTTGTCATGATGACGCAGCAAGATCAGGCAAGAGAGCATAGAAACCGGAAAGGTGAATTGTGGCTTAAACCACCAGACATAAAACGGAGCAATCAGTGCGCTGACAATCGCTCCCAGCGACGAATAACCGCTGAGTAAAATGGTTAACAGCCAGGTTCCCGCCATCACACCCGTTAAATCCCAGCCAATTGGTGCGATTGCGCCAAAAGCGGTGGCAACGCCTTTTCCCCCTTTAAAACCGAAGAAAACCGGCCAGATGTGTCCAAGACAGGCGGCGATGGCAATTAAGCCTAGCCAGAAGGGGCTGACACCTAATTCATACGCGCCCCAGACGGGTAACATTCCTTTCAGAACGTCGAAAATCAGCACTGCTACGGCTGCTCCTTTGCCACCGATACGTAACACATTGGTGGCGCCGGGATTGCCGGAGCCGCTGGTTCGCGGATCGGGCAGCCCACACAAGCGGCAAACCAGAATGGCACTGGAAATGGAGCCGCAGAGGTACGCGATGAGGATCATTCCAGGCGCGATTGCACTCATAAGCTGTTCCGTTTTGAAAATTCGTGTTCAACGATGAATCTGTGGATAATACGCACATTTCGCCGGAAGTGGTATCCGGTTAGCCAAAAAGCAGGCAGGACGTGATGGATATTGTATTTATAGAGCAACTTTCGGTAATCACCACTATTGGTGTTTACGACTGGGAACAGACCATCGAACAGAAGTTGGTGTTCGATATCGAAATGGCGTGGGATAACCGTAAAGCGGCGAAAAGCGATGATGTGGCGGATTGTCTCAGCTACGCTGACATTGCCGAAACGGTGGTCAGCCACGTCGAGGGCGCGCGTTTTGCACTGGTGGAACGCGTGGCGGAAGAGGTGGCGGAGCTGCTGTTGACTCGCTTTAACTCGCCGTGGGTGCGTATCAAACTCAGCAAGCCAGGCGCAGTGGCGCGTGCGGCGAATGTTGGCGTCATCATTGAGCGTGGCAATAATCTGAAAGAAAATAATTAATTTTACAGCTGTTAAACCAAACGGTTATAACCTGGTCATACTGCAGTAGTTCGGACAAGCGGTACATTTTTATAATTTAGGGGTTTATTGATGAGCGATATGCACTCGCTGCTGATAGCGGCAATATTGGGTGTGGTCGAAGGATTGACAGAATTTCTGCCGGTATCCAGCACGGGCCATATGATTATTGTCGGTCATTTGTTGGGATTTGAGGGCGACACGGCGAAAACCTTTGAAGTCGTGATCCAGTTAGGATCAATTCTGGCGGTAGTAGTGATGTTCTGGCGGCGTCTGTTTGGTCTGATTGGCATTCACTTTGGGCGTCCGTTGCAGCACGAAGGAGAAAGCAAAGGTCGGTTAACGCTGATCCACATTTTGCTGGGGATGATCCCGGCGGTGGTACTGGGGCTATTGTTCCACGATACGATTAAGTCGTTGTTTAACCCGATAAATGTGATGTATGCGCTGGTTGTTGGCGGTCTGTTGCTGATTGCCGCTGAATGCCTGAAGCCGAAAGAGCCGCGTGCGCCGGGTCTGGATGATATGACGTATCGTCAGGCGTTTATGATTGGCTGTTTCCAGTGTCTGGCGCTGTGGCCGGGTTTCTCCCGTTCCGGGGCGACCATTTCAGGTGGGATGCTGATGGGGGTGAGCCGTTACGCTGCTTCCGAGTTCTCGTTCCTGCTGGCGGTGCCTATGATGATGGGCGCAACGGCGCTCGATCTCTACAAAAGCTGGGGCTTCCTGACAACCGGCGATATCCCGATGTTTGCCGTTGGGTTTATCACCGCTTTTGTGGTGGCGCTGATAGCGATTAAAACCTTCCTGCAATTGATTAAGCGCATTTCGTTTATCCCGTTCGCCATTTATCGCTTTATTGTGGCGGCTGCGGTGTACGTTGTGTTCTTTTGATTGAGAAAAGGTTCGGGAGCAGGCCTGGTTTTCTCCCTCGCTCTGTAGGGAGAAGGCCGGGGTGAGGGTGATTGTTCGCACCGGTGCTGGTCTGTTCCCCTCACCCTAACCCTCTCCCCGAAGGGGCGAGGGGACGGTTCGTGCTAACGTTTAGTTTTATACTCATTCAGGCTTTGGGCAACGTTGTTCCTTCCAGCTGGCTACCGCCGCAATCCTCCGTCGGGTCAGCTCCTCGCGAATCTCCACACCTTTAAATCCCGCTTCAACGACGGCTTTTGTTGGTACTGACTGTGCCACTTCCCAGGCCTCGTGCAACCAGCGGCCTTGCGGGTAGTCCGCCGATTCAAAACCGGTTCTGCCGCGCACGTCAGCCTCGCTGGTCAGCGCCAGTTGCTCGACACGCTGCGGTTTACGCCAGGCGTCAATGGAATCAAATAATTTGACGATGGTTTTTGGGTTCAGCATTGGGAAGGTGTGGATGAGATCGTGAAACTCCGCCACCAGTTTAGCTAAGTCGCGGATTTCATTAGGCACGCGCAGACGCTGACACAGTTGCTCCACTAACTTCACGCCAGCCGGACCGTGACCGTGATGACGCGGCCAAAGCTCTGGGGGCGTCAGTCCTTTACCGAGATCGTGGCATAAAGTTGCGAAACGGACATCGATCTGCGGACTCAGCATCGCCGCCATTGAGAGCGTCATTAAGGTGTGAATACCGGTATCGATTTCCGGGTGCCATTTCGCCGGAGCGGGGACACCAAACAACGCGTCGATCTCCGGGAATAAAACGCGTAGTGCGCCGCAATCACGCAATACCTGGAAGAAAACTTGCGGATTGCGTGTGGTGAGGGCGCTTTCCGTCTCTTTCCATACCCGTTCAGGTGTCAGGTGTTCCAGTTCACCCGCGTGGGTCATCTCGCGCATCAGCGCCAGAGTTTCATCGGCAATACGAAAACCAAGGTGGGCATAACGCGCAGCAAAACGCGCCACGCGCAGTACGCGTAACGGATCTTCGCCAAAAGCGGGGGAAACATGGCGCAACAGACGATTTTGCAGATCGCCCAGACCGTTGTACGGGTCGATAATCTCGCCGTTATCGTCCTGGGCCAGCGCATTAATGGTCAGATCGCGACGCTTAAGATCATCTTCCAGCGTGACATCCGGTGCGGCATAGCAGGTAAAACCGGTGTAACCGGAACCGGATTTCCGTTCGGTACGTGCCAGCGCATACTCTTCATGCGTTTGCGGATGCAGAAAAACAGGAAAATCGCGGCCTACCTGCTGGTAGCCCGCGTCGAGTATCTCCTGTGGCGTACTGCCGACCACCACCCAATCTCTGTCTTTGACCGGTAGCCCTAACAATGCATCCCGAACAGCACCACCGACCAGATAAATCTTCACGCCATCATCCCTTCGTCAAATACACAATTCCTAATAATAAGACAGTGCAACGAAGAAGGCGATTTAGTTCATCCAGCGATCTTTACGTTTGCGCGTTGGGATCAGGTGCGGCAGTACCAGACCGAGCAGCAAGCCAAGTCCCAGCACGCCGCCACCATACATAAACCACTGCATGATGATGGTGCGCTGTTTGTCATCCAGCTGAACGCTGGCGGCATCGACTTTTTTCTGCGCGACAATCAGTTCGTTTTTCAGCTTCTGATTTTCTTCTTTTAACCCGTTGATCACACTGTCGCTCTGCGCCACTTTTTGCTGCATTTCTGCGGTGCGCTGATTCCAGGTGTTATCGATATTGGTGAGCTTATCGGTCAAAGTTCTGACCTGATTTTCCAGATCTGGCACGCGGGAGCGCAGGCTTGGCTCAGTACTCAGTTGTTTCAACGGGATCCAGGCGGTACGGCCGGAGCTGTCTTTCACCTGGGCATAATTGGTGTTGGCGTCAGTTTGTAATAATGTCACTTCTTCACCGGCGTTCACGGTGCCCACGAGGCGATAATGATCTCCCGGACCACTGCGAACCCAGGTATTCAGTTCGTCAGAAACATAGCGTTTTTCTTCCGCGTGAGAGACGGCAGTGGCGCTAAGCGCGAGTAAAGTTAGTGCGATCAGGCGTAATTTTGGCATCAGGCTGTCGTTATTGTCATGGAAAGTGGAACGATAGTAGTGGCATCAGTGTTGCTGCGCAAAGCATTCGGTATCAATCAGAATCCTCTGTGTCAGCTTTTGCCACTGTCTCAAACTTTTACGCCCGTCAAAATGCTCGTTGCATGGCAATTTGGCGCAAAATACTATCTACTGACAAAAAAGATCGCATTTAGTTCGCCGTTCATCGTCACTTATGTGACATAACCGATAAGTAAAGGCCATGGCTCAGGAAATCGAATTAAAGTTTATTGTTAATCACAGTGCCGTTGAGGCGTTGCGTGACCATCTCAATACGCTGGGCGGCGAGCATCATGATCCCGTGCAGTTACTGAACATTTACTACGAAACGCCGGATAACTGGCTGCGTGGGCACGACATGGGGCTGCGTATTCGTGGCGAAAACGGTCGCTATGAGATGACCATGAAAGTTGCCGGACGGGTAACGGGCGGATTGCACCAGCGCCCGGAATATAACGTGGCGTTGAGTGAACCGACGCTCGATCTGGCGCAGTTACCGACGGAAGTCTGGCCAAACGGTGAGTTACCTGCCGATCTCGCGTCCTGCGTGCAGCCGCTGTTCAGCACCGATTTTTATCGCGAAAAATGGCTGGTGGAGGTCGATGGCAGCCAGATTGAAATCGCTCTCGATCAGGGCGAGGTGAAAGCCGGTGAATTTGCTGAACCTATCTGTGAGCTGGAACTGGAGCTGCTTAGCGGTGAAACGCGCGCGGTGCTGAAACTGGCGAACCAACTGGTATCGCAAACCGGATTACGCCAGGGCAGCCTGAGTAAAGCAGCGCGTGGCTATCATCTGGCGCAGGGCAATCCCACGCGTGAAATCAAACCCACCACCATTCTGCATGTTGCGGCAAAAGCCGATGTGGAACAGGGGCTGGAAGCGGCGCTGGAGCTGGCGTTAGCGCAATGGCAATATCATGAAGAGCTGTGGGTGCGCGGCAACGATGCGGCGAAAGAGCAGGTGCTGGCAGCCATCGGTCTTGTTCGCCATACGCTGATGCTGTTCGGTGGTATTGTGCCAAGAAAAGCGAGCACTCACTTACGTGACCTGCTGACCCAATGCGAAGCGACGATTGCGTCTGCGGTTTCTGCCGTGACGGCGGTCTACTCTACCGAAACGGCGATGGCGAAACTGGCGTTGACCGAATGGCTGGTAAGCAAAGCCTGGCAGCCGTTTTTAGATGCCAAAGCGCAGAGTAAAATGAGCGATTCCTTCAAACGCTTTGCCGATATCCATCTTTCCCGCCATGCCGCTGAACTGAAATGCGTTTTCTGCCAGCCGTTGGGCGATCGCTACCGTGACCAGTTGCCACGCCTGACACGAGATATTGACTCAATACTGTTGCTGGCGGGTTACTACAATCCTGTCGTCGCGCAAGCCTGGCTGGAGAACTGGCAGGGGCTGCATCACGCTATTGCGACCGGGCAACGCATCGAAATTGAACATTTCCGTAATGAGGCAAACAATCAGGAACCGTTCTGGTTGCACAGCGGAAAACGTTAATCAGGCAAGGATAAAATCGCTTATGAAGCCGCTCTCTTCACCGTTACAGCAGTACTGGCAGACCGTTGTTGAGCGGCTGCCAGCGCCTTTAGCCGAGGAATCACTTAGCACACAGGCGAAGTCAGTACTTACTTTTAGTGATTTTGTGCAGGACAGCGTAATTGCGCATCCAGAGTGGCTAACGGAACTGGAAAGCCAGCCGCCGCAGGCCGACGAATGGCAGCATTACGCTGCATGGTTGCAGAAGGCGCTCAGTGATGTAAGCGATGAAGTCAGTTTAATGCGCGAGCTGCGGCTATTCCGGCGGCGCATTATGGTGCGCATCGCCTGGGCGCAAACTCTGGCGCTGGTGACTGAAGAGAGCATTTTGCAGCAGCTCAGCCATCTGGCGGAGACGCTGATTGTCACGGCGCGTGACTGGCTATATGAAGCCTGCTGCCGCGAGTGGGGAACGCCGTGCAATACGCAGGGCGAAGCGCAACCGCTGCTGATTTTAGGCATGGGTAAGCTGGGCGGTGGGGAACTGAATTTCTCCTCAGATATCGATCTGATTTTTGCCTGGCCGGAACATGGCTGTACGCAGGGCGGACGCCGCGAACTGGATAACGCTCAGTTCTTTACCCGCATGGGCCAGCGGCTGATTAAAGTGTTGGATCAACCGACGCAAGATGGCTTTGTCTATCGCGTGGATATGCGTCTGCGTCCGTTTGGCGAAAGCGGCCCGCTGGTGTTGAGTTTTGCGGCGCTGGAAGATTATTACCAGGAGCAGGGGCGCGACTGGGAGCGTTATGCGATGGTCAAGGCGCGGATTATGGGCGATAGCGATGGCGTCTATGCTAACGAATTGCGTGCGATGCTGCGTCCGTTTGTTTTCCGCCGTTACATCGATTTCAGCGTCATCCAGTCGCTGCGCAACATGAAAGGGATGATTGCCCGTGAAGTGCGTCGACGCGGTTTGACCGACAACATCAAACTTGGCGCGGGCGGTATTCGCGAAATTGAATTTATCGTCCAGGTGTTCCAGCTCATTCGCGGCGGACGTGAACCGTCGCTGCAATCGCGCTCTTTACTGCCGACACTCAGCGCGATTGCCGCACTGCATCTGCTTTCTGAAAATGATGCCGAACAATTGCGAGTGGCATATCTGTTCCTGCGGCGTCTGGAAAACCTACTGCAAAGCATTAACGACGAACAAACCCAGACGCTTCCCGCTGATGAGCTTAACCGTGCGCGGCTGGCGTGGGCGATGGACTTTGCTGACTGGCCGCAACTGACCGGGGCGCTGACCGCACATATGACCAATGTGCGCCGGGTGTTTAATGAATTGATTGGCGACGACGAAAGTGAAACTCAGGAAGAGTCGCTGTCGGAACAGTGGCGTGAGCTGTGGCAGGATGCGTTGCAGGAAGATGACACCACGCCAGTGCTGGCGCATCTTAGCGAGGATGATCGCAAACAGGTGCTAACGCTGATTGCCGATTTCCGCAAAGAGCTGGATAAGCGCACCATCGGGCCGCGAGGACGTCAGGTGCTCGACCATCTGATGCCACATTTGCTAAGTGATGTCTGTGCGCGTGAAGACGCTGCTGTCACGCTGTCGCGTATTACCGCCTTGTTGGTGGGGATTGTTACTCGCACCACTTATCTTGAGTTGCTTAGTGAATTTCCGGCGGCACTTAAGCATTTGATTTCTCTGTGTGCCGCATCGCCGATGATTGCCAGCCAACTGGCGCGTTATCCATTATTACTGGATGAACTGCTCGATCCAAATACCCTCTACCAACCGACGGCGACCGATGCCTACCGCGATGAGTTGCGCCAGTATTTGCTGCGCGTGCCGGAAGATGACGAAGAGCAACAGCTTGAGGCGCTGCGTCAGTTCAAACAGGCGCAGCTGTTACGCATCGCCGCAGCGGATATCGCCGGTACGCTACCGGTGATGAAAGTGAGCGATCACTTAACCTGGCTGGCGGAAGCCATGATAGGTGCTGTCGTTCAGCAGGCGTGGGTTCAAATGGTCGCCCGCTACGGTAAACCGAATCACCTGAACGAACGCGAAGGTCGTGGTTTTGCGGTGGTCGGCTACGGTAAGCTGGGTGGCTGGGAGTTAGGTTACAGTTCCGATCTTGACCTTATCTTCCTCCATGATTGCCCGATGGATGTGATGACCGACGGCGAGCGGGAAATCGACGGGCGGCAATTTTATCTGCGTCTGGCGCAACGCATTATGCATCTGTTCAGTACGCGTACTTCTTCCGGCATTTTGTACGAAGTGGATGCGCGGCTGCGTCCGTCCGGGGCGGCGGGAATGCTCGTGACATCCGCTGAAGCGTTTGCCGATTATCAGAAAAGCGAGGCCTGGACGTGGGAACATCAGGCACTGGTTCGTGCGCGTGTGGTATATGGCGATCCACAGCTCACTGCGCACTTTGACGCGGTGCGTCGGGAAATTATGATGCTGCCGCGTGAAAGTAAAACTCTGCAAACGGAAGTACGGGAAATGCGTGAGAAAATGCGCGCTCATCTCGGCAATAAACATCGCGATCGCTTTGATATCAAAGCCGATGAAGGCGGAATTACCGATATCGAATTTATTACTCAATATCTGGTGTTGCGCTACGCTCATGAAAAACCGAAGTTAACGCGTTGGTCAGACAACGTGCGCATTCTGGAACTGCTGGCGCAAAACGACATTATGGAAGAGCAGGAAGCGATGGCGCTGACCCGTGCTTACACGACGCTGCGCGATGAACTTCATCATCTGGCGTTACAGGAATTACCGGGTCATGTGCCGGATGAGTGCTTCACCGCAGAGCGTGAACTGGTGCGGGCAAGCTGGCAGAAGTGGCTGGTGGAGGAATGAAGTGTGATATTATCGCGCGCAAATTTTGAATCTCTCAGGAGACAGGAATGAAAGTAACGCTGCCAGAGTTTGAACGTGCAGGAGTGATGGTGGTTGGTGATGTGATGCTGGATCGTTACTGGTACGGTCCCACCAGCCGTATCTCGCCGGAAGCGCCGGTGCCCGTGGTTAAAGTTAATACCATTGAAGAACGTCCGGGCGGCGCAGCCAACGTGGCGATGAACATCGCTTCTCTTGGTGCTAACGCTCGCCTGGTCGGGTTGACCGGTATTGATGATGCGGCGCGTGCGCTGAGTAAATCACTGGCGGACGTCAACGTAAAATGCGACTTCGTTTCTGTGCCAACGCATCCGACCATCACCAAACTGCGGGTGCTTTCCCGTAACCAACAGTTGATCCGCCTGGATTTCGAAGAAGGTTTCGAAGGTGTTGATCCGCAGCCGCTGCATGAGCGGATTAATCAGGCGCTAAGTTCGATTGGCGCGCTGGTGCTTTCTGACTACGCCAAAGGTGCGCTGGCAAGCGTGCAGCAGATGATCCAACTGGCGCGTAAGGCGGGCGTTCCGGTGCTGATTGATCCAAAAGGCACCGATTTTGAACGTTACCGTGGCGCTACGCTGCTGACGCCAAATCTCTCAGAATTTGAAGCCGTTGTCGGTAAATGTAAGACCGAAGAAGAGATTGTTGAACGTGGCATGAAACTGATTGCCGATTACGAACTTTCTGCGCTGCTGGTGACCCGTTCAGAGCAGGGTATGTCGCTGCTGCAACCGGGTAAAGCGCCGCTGCATATGCCAACCCAGGCGCAGGAAGTGTATGACGTTACCGGTGCGGGTGACACGGTAATTGGCGTACTGGCGGCAACGCTGGCGGCGGGTAATTCGCTGGAAGAAGCTTGCTTCTTTGCCAATGCGGCGGCGGGCGTAGTGGTCGGCAAACTGGGGACATCCACGGTTTCTCCCATTGAGCTGGAAAACGCGGTGCGTGGACGTGCGGACACCGGCTTTGGCGTGATGACCGAAGAGGAACTGAAGCTGGCTGTAGCGGCGGCGCGTAAACGCGGCGAAAAAGTGGTGATGACCAACGGTGTCTTCGACATCCTACATGCCGGGCATGTCTCCTATCTGGCAAACGCCCGCAAACTGGGTGACCGCCTGATTGTCGCAGTGAACAGCGATGCTTCCACCAAACGACTGAAAGGGGATTCTCGTCCGGTTAACCCGCTCGAACAGCGTATGATTGTGCTGGGCGCACTGGAAGCTGTCGACTGGGTGGTGTCGTTTGAAGAAGACACGCCGCAGCGCCTGATCGCCGGCATCTTGCCAGATCTGCTGGTGAAAGGCGGCGACTATAAACCGGAAGAGATCGCCGGGAGTGAAGAAGTCTGGGCCAACGGCGGTGAAGTGCTGGTGCTCAACTTTGAAGACGGTTGCTCGACGACCAATATCATCAAGAAGATCCAACAGGATAAAAAAGGCTAACCGGAAAGCGGTTCACAGATCTCGTTTCGTACCTGGCAGGCCTATTGACGCTGTTGTTTTTTCAACCTAAAGTAAAGGAACAAGGGTAAGGGAGGATTTCTCCCTCCTCTGATGAGTTGTTAGTAAGTCGGGAAACTTAACAGTAACAACACAACCAGTATGATGACGAACTTCATCATAACCCTTTCCTTCTGTAAGGCTCCTTCCTCGGGAGGGGCTTTCCCGTTTCAGCCCCTTACTGACTCCCCGATTGTTGATGAGCGGCAGACCCCGCGCAATGCTTTTTCTGATGCAGTTTTACCTTCCCCGAGTCGACTCGCAAAACGCTGTAACAAGCTGATCATTTGCACTTTTTAGCGGAACGCAGATATAAAAAATCCCCGGCTTTTTGAGCCAGGGATGTGGATATAAGAAGATTTACTCTACGTTATCTGCGATGGGTATCGATGGAGTCAATGGTGAAGTCAATGCCGCCAGCGAACCGCCTGAAACGCCGATTTCATTGAGGAGAGAGTCAATAAGCGGTGCCTGTGTGCGGTAAGAAAGGGCGGCTGATAACGCCTGTTCTGCCAGATTACCCCCACCAACGCAGCCTGATGTCGCATCACCCGTAGCGCCTCCACGATTCAGTCCATCCACCTGAATTATTTTAATACCGTCGATAGACTTCATCGGTTCTACGGATTTCTCGATTACTGCAGGAAGAGACTGCAACAGCGCCAGCTTGAACTTAAGACTGGTTTGTTCGTCAGAAAGTACGTTGATAGCGTCGTTCAATGCACGTTGTGCTTCCGCTTCCGCCAGGCCTTTTTTACGTGTTGCCTCAGCTAACTCTACGATTGCTGCCGCCTGCATCTCTGCGGCTTCTTTTTCAGCTTTCGCGCGGACGGTCAGTTCGACCGCTTTGGTTTCCGCGTCTTGTGCTGCGGCAATCAGAGCAACCTGCTTGGCACGATCGGCTTCGGCGGTCTGACGGGTTGTTTCCACGTTTTGCTGGGCGCTTACCGCTTCTGCAAGTGCGAGGTTGGCACGCGCTTCCGCTTGTGACTGCTGTTCCGATTTGGCCGCAATAGCGATCGATTTCGTCTGGTTGGCGATTTCGGTGACCTGCTGCTGTTCGATTTCTTTAATGCGAACTTCGCGTTCGGCCTCAACTTTTCTTGAGCGCACGGCCTGTTCGCGGTCGATTTCTGTTTCCTGAATTTGCCGTTCAGCCAGAATACGCGTCTGCTCTGCTTCACGACGACGTTCAGCTTCAAAAGCCGCAATTTTCGCATTCTGCTCTGCGGTGCGGGTTTTAACCTGCTGCTCCTGCTCAAGTGTCATAAACGCTTCTTGCTGTTCAATTTCCAGCTTCCGCGACAGCGCATCACGGTTTTTCTCACGTACTGCGACTTCCACATCCTGTTCAACTTCGTTACGCTCGCGGCGACGGCGTTCTGTTTCCTGCGTCAGCTTGGTTAAACCTTCGGCGTCAAAGGCGTTGTTCGGATTAAAATGTTCTTTAGAGGTCTGGTTAAAGTTGGTAAGTGACACGCTTTCCAGTTCCAGACCGTTTTTCGACAAGTCTTCTGCAACGGTATTTTGCACCCCCTGAACGAAGTTTTCGCGTGTATCCTGTAACTCATGCATGGTCATTTGTGCTGCGGTGGCACGCAGAGCATCGACGAATTTATCTTCGACCAGCATCCGTAAATCTTCCGGCGATAAGGTTCGTTGCCCTAACGTCTGAGCGGCGGTGGCGATGCCTTCTACCGACGGTTTTACCCGCACGAAGAAAGCGACCACGACATCGACACGCATACGATCTTTCGTAATTAAACTATCAATCGTCGAGCGACTGACTTCCAGTTTCAATGTATTCATATTGATAGGGATTATTTCATGGAAGATCGGCATAACAATTGCGCCGCCACTCATAACCACTTTTTGTCCGCCTAATCCGGTACGGACAAATGCCTGCTCGGCAGATGCCCGACGATAAAGTCGCGCGAAAATAATACCAATAATAAATAGAACGCATACGGCAACAATCGCCATAAACATCCAGGAAGGCACTAAATTAACAATATCATCCATTACTAAATTTCCTTTTAATTAAATGTTTATAATATATTTGGCCAGGGGTTTTTTTCAGCTAAATACCGCGTTGAAGAAAGCCGGCAAATAATTAACACCTTGTCACCTTTATTAAAAAAATCACCTTCTTCAGGTTCCAGTAATAAATAGTGTGTTTGACCGAATTGATCGGTGAGTTTTCCTTCACAGGGGTGACCTGAAGTTGCCTGATGACCGGTAATTAATGCCATGCAGCCAATATATTCTTCTTCGGTAATAGCAGAGCTATGGTCACGTGGAACCCAGGGGGCAATTATCTTGCCGGTATAATGCACCATGATAATGGTGAGCAGTAAACTGACTGGAACAACGAACAGATTCGAGAGTGGGGCTTGCCAGAGCAAGATGCAGGTGTGCTGTAGCAAAACGCCAAGCAGTCCAAAGAAACCGGCTAACAGGCAGAGGACGACGAGGGCTGGCAGCCTTCCGATATTGAGATAATGAAACGCTTGACTAATATTACCTGTGGTTATGGAATCGTAATGATCAAGATGTGCATCAAGAGCGCCAGAGAGCATATGGCCACAGATAATGGCAATAATTTCCAACAGACCGATTAATAGTACAAAGGAAATAGCGAAAAGATAAGGTGCGTTATAGTCGGCAAATAAAATCATCAGTCACTCCATCGTCCATTCAGTGACGCATTGTTTATTATGGTATGGTTTCCTTGCTTACATTTGCTATGACTAATAATAACATATGTTAGTGAGTTCTTAAAAGGAGAAGTCCTTTAATGTTATTTTTTATTTTTAGAAAAAGTGTGATCCTAAACAATATATTTACGCACGTTATGTTTAAAGGCACTACACTGATTAGGGAATACTGAAATCAGAAAAAGCATATAGCCTTAAAAGGTATGCGATAACCGGAGGATGTGCTTATGGATCATAGTCTTAATTCTTTAAATAATTTCGATTTCCTGGCGCGTAGTTTTGCCAGAATGCATTCTGAAGGCCGCCCGGTCGATATTCTGGCCGTCACCGGTAATATGGATGAAGAACATCGGACCTGGTTTTGCGCCCGCTATGCCTGGTATTGCCAGCGGATGACACAGTCAAAAGAACTGGAATTAGAACATTGATATTACGGGCCATTTGGCCCGTTTTTGTGTTGCTTTATTCTGCTTTATCAACGGGTGGGATAGCTGGAGGAGACTGAACTTCTGCTACCGGGTTATTGCGCGCTTCCAATTCACTGATGCGCTGTTCCAGTAACGCCAGTTTCTCACGGGTCCGTAACAGAACCTGCGTCTGAACGTCGAATTCTTCACGGCTCACAAGATCGAGACGCGTCAGCTGCGCCTGGAGGGTTTGGCGGATTTTTTTCTCCACATCTTCCCCGAACTCCCTGATTCCTTTAGGCATTGATTCGTGAACCTGGCGAGCGATTTGCTCAATTTTTTTCGGGTCAATCATTGTAGTTTCCCTGTACTGATAGGTGTTAAGTGCCATTGTAGTGCGATAAGGGTAAGGCATAAACCAGAATTATGTGAACCTATGCGTTGCCGCCGCTAATCATTAGCGTTATAGTGAATCCGCTTATTCTCAGGGCGGGGCGAAATTCCCCACCGGCGGTAAATCAACGTATGAACATTGCTTATGAACATAGTTGAAAGCCCGCGAGCGCTTTGGGTGCAAACTCAAAGGACAGCAGATCCGGTGTAATTCCGGGGCCGACGGTTAAAGTCCGGATGGGAGAGAGTAACGATTCTGTCGGGCATGGACCCGCTCACGTTATTTTGGCTATAAGCCGCCACTCCTAAGACTGCCCTGATTCTGGTAACCATAATTTTAGTGAGGTTTTTTTACCATGAATCAGACGCTACTTTCCTCTTTTGGTACGCCTTTCGAACGTGTTGAAAATGCACTGGCTGCGCTGCGTGAAGGACGCGGTGTAATGGTGCTTGATGATGAAGACCGTGAAAACGAAGGCGATATGATCTTCCCGGCAGAAACGATGACCGTTGAGCAGATGGCGCTGACCATTCGCCACGGTAGCGGTATTGTTTGCCTGTGTATCACCGAAGATCGTCGTAAACAGCTTGATCTGCCGATGATGGTGGAAAATAACACCAGTGCCTATGGCACCGGTTTTACCGTGACCATTGAAGCTGCTGAAGGTGTGACTACCGGTGTTTCTGCCGCTGATCGTATTACAACCGTTCGTGCTGCTATTGCCGATGGCGCGAAACCGTCAGATCTGAATCGTCCGGGCCACGTTTTCCCACTTCGCGCGCAGGCAGGTGGTGTACTGACTCGCGGTGGTCATACTGAAGCGACTATTGATCTGATGACGCTGGCAGGCTTTAAACCGGCAGGTGTACTGTGTGAGTTGACGAATGATGATGGCACCATGGCGCGTGCGCCAGAGTGCATCGAGTTTGCGAATAAACACAATATGGCACTGGTTACCATCGAAGATTTGGTGGCTTATCGTCAGGCACATGAGCGTAAAGCCAGCTGAAAATCGCTGCTTAATTTACCGCGTTAATCAAGAAACCGAAGTTGTTGCTGGCTTCGGTTTTTATTTTGCCTTCATTATGCAATATGTTAATTCCGCTTCTCTTTCTATGAGAAAATTTCATTAATATCAGGCAACCTTTTTCATTATGATCAAAATCATATAATTGTTTCGTTATTATGCGACCATATGAATATATCCGAAAAAGGATATGTGAAATTTATGCGCCAAATGTTTAGTAATGTTAAATGTTAAGGGTAAAAAGGATGTTTATCGCCTGGTACTGGATTGTATTGATTGCGCTGGCTGTGGTGGGTTATTTCCTGCATCTGAAACGTTATTGTCGGGCGTTCCGCCAGGACAGAGACGCACTGCTGGAAGCGCGGAACAAATACTTAAACAGTGCGAGAGAAGAGGCAGCAGAAAAGCTGGAATAGGGCTTTTGTGATGTTTGCAGATGTTGTCCATGCGCCGGACAACATCTGAAGCCGTTTTTAACCAATTCCTGCCGTTTGTAGCAGTACTAAACTGAACCCCATCACTGACATTCCACATAGAACGCCATAGCTGGGGTTATTATTGGGATCAATTTCTTTAGCCAATGGCATTAACTCATCAACGGAAAGTGCGACCATAATACCTGCAACCGCCGCCATGATTGCTGCCATTACCACTGGAGAAATCATGCTACCGAGGATTAACCACGCCAGAACACCACCGAGAATCTCTGCCAGTCCAGAAATCCCTGCCCACAGAATTGCGGTGCGTTTAGACCCCGTTGCCGCGTAAACCGGGCCTGCAACCGCCAGACCTTCAGGAATATTATGCAACGCCACTGCCAGAGCGATACCAAAGCCCAGCTCCAGGTTACTGCTCGCTGTGACAAAGGTGGCAATCCCTTCCGGGAAGTTATGCAGGCTGATACCCAGAGTGAGCAGAATAGCAGTGCGCTTGATTGATTTTGGTAGCGGCTGCACTGATTTTTGCATTAAATCCTGCGGGTGAGCATGTGGCAACATGCGGTCCAGGCCAAAATAGCCCAGCAAACCAACGATAAACATACCGTAGCCCAGCACAGGCGACATCCCTTCGGCGGCTAATGCGGCAGGAAGCATCTCCATTAATGAGATGAGCAACATAATTCCCGCCGCAAATCCCAGCGAAAACGCCAGCAGTCGGTTTGAGGGTTTTTGTCCAAGAACGCCGAGAAACGCGCCAATAAACGTGGCTGCCCCCGCCAGTATGGTCAGAATGAGAGGTACTGACATCGACAACTCCTTATAATTCTTCAACTTCAGGTGGAGCTTCAAAATAACTGATGATGATCATCATGGTTATCTGGGTTCTTCGCCCACCGAACAAGCGTATTGTGAGGATATCAAAATGACACCTTCAATTAAGGATATCATCATGTCTTCAACGCGTATGCCAGCATTGTTTTTAGGTCACGGTAGCCCGATGAACGTGCTGGAAGATAATTTATATACCCAGGCCTGGCAGCGGCTAGGCGAGACATTGCCGCGCCCGAAAGCGATAGTCGCTATTTCTGCGCACTGGTTTACCCGTGGCACGGGAGTAACAGCAATGGAAACGCCACCGACAATTCATGACTTTGGCGGCTTTCCTCAGGCGTTATACGAAACGCATTATCCGGCTCCGGGTTCACCTGCTTTGGCACAGCGACTGGTCGAATTGCTGGCGCCAGTACCTGTTACCCTAGATAAAGAAGCCTGGGGTTTTGACCACGGTTCCTGGGGCGTGCTGATTAAGATGTATCCTGACGCTGACATCCCGCTGGTGCAGTTGAGTATCGATAGTACTAAACCCGCCGCCTGGCATTTCGAAATGGGACGTAAGCTGGCGGCGCTGCGCGATGAAGGGATAATGTTAGTTGCCAGTGGCAACGTGGTGCATAACCTGCGCACGGTGAAGTGGCATGGCGATAGTTCACCGTACCCGTGGGCGATGTCGTTCAATGAGTATGTGAAAGCGAATCTGACGTGGCAAGGGGCGGTTGAAGAGCATCCACTAGTGAACTACCTCGACCATGAAGGTGGGGCGTTATCGAACCCAACACCGGAACACTTTCTGCCACTGTTGTATGTGTTAGGTGCGTGGGATGGTCAGGAGCCGGTGACTGTTCCGGTTGATGGTATAGAGATGGGCAGTTTAAGCATGTTGTCGGTGCAGGTAGGCTAAAAGATGAGAAGAACCGAAGCCACATTGCTGGCTTCGGTTCTCGTTACCTTACTTTTGCAGCAGCTTGAGTCCCCATGCGCCGCTCATCACTAGCAGCAGTAATAAACAGAGACCAAAAGCCAACATACAGGCCTGTGCCATGTTCATAAAGTGCCACGGCGGTAGCAGATACCAGCCTTCAGATTGCTGATACATCTCTACAAACCACTGCTGCATACTACTCAGTGTGACGCCATCGGGAACGATTGGCGCGTCATAGCCACAATCTCCGGTCGGTTTGAACCAGTTTGGTGCCCACTGTGCAAGCGGCAGGTTAAAGGGGAAAGTGGGATCGGTAGAGCAACCCTGTACGCCAAACAGTGAATCGGGATCCGGGTTATGCACCGCATGGTGGATATCGTTCAGTTTGAGTGAAAACTTCAGTCCCATAATGCTGCCGTAAAATGCCATCACGCAGCCAATCAACTTAAGGACGATATTCTTCGGGTTGATCGCCGCAACCAATCCTCCAATAACCATTACAAACATGGCGTAGCGAATGTAAACGCATTGTTCGCATGGTGCCATGTAGAGATAGATTTGGAAGAACGAGTGCGCGAGGATAATCAGCGCGCCCATCGCAGCGGCCATTAACAACCACAAAAAGCGTTGTTCCTGCCATTTGACCAGCGTGTTCACCGGTGATGTGCGTAGGTCTTTCCACATTCCCTTAATACCCATAGCCTGTTTCCCTGTTATTTGCTTGCTAACTCGCGGATAAGGTCTGCCATCGCATCAATGGATTTAATACTCTTGGTGTAGATCAAGTACTTACCATTAACGACATAGGCCGGAACCCCCTGGATTTTGGCGACTTCATAAGAGGCTTTCCATTTTTCCAGTGTTTCTTGTACCGCTGGCTCTTTCAGTGCTGCTTCAAAATCCGCCTGGCTCATACCTGCGGCATCCAGACCGGTTTTGATAAAGGCAGCGGGATCTTTGCCGTCAGACCAGCGTTCTTTTTTGTCGTGATATGCCGCGTAGTAGGCAAACTTGGCCTTCTTAAACTGAGAGTTAGCATCAAATAAGGAAATGCCTGCTGCTTTATCTTTATTGATCAATACTGCAAATACTTCGCTTGCTTGTTTGCCGTATTCACCTTTGGTTTCCAGATGAAAAGGCGTGAAAGCAACGACATCTTTCACTTTTTCAGAGACAGGGCCAGTCACTGCTTTGTCATACTTGTAGCAGAACGGGCAGGCATAACTGAACACTTTAATCAGCGTTTTATCAGCATTCGGAATCGGTTTTTCCAGAACCATATAATCCGTGCCTTCGGTGAATGCAGATGCGGTAAATGAAACCGCCAGAGCTGCGGTCAGCAGTACACTTTTAAACAGTGATGAGATCCCTAATTTCGACATTTTTTATTCCCTTCTTAATTATTTAAACATCTGCTGTGGACGGACTAACAGCGCACGATAGTGAGTCTGGTTGGGTTTATCAGACAGCACGTCGATTTCCACTTTCACTTCTTTGGTTTTGTAATCTATTTCGTTCAACTTACCGACGGTTGGCTGCCCGACATCGAACAAATGAATAGAACCACCGAAGCCAAACATGGTGTTGCGGTCGGCTTGATATTCAATGATAGAGGTGATTGGGCTATAGAAATCGTAGCCACGTTCTTTACCGTATTCCCAAACTTGCTGAACGGTGCCTTTCTTCTCATCAATCTTATATTCCACAAAGCGGGAATATTTCATGGTTGGTAAGGCAGGTTGTTCCAGATGGCGACCGTCGCCATTATCAAAGATAGTGAGCGTACCTTTACTGGAAATCCAGGCGGTATGCTGGGTGTAGGTAAAGTCGAAGTCTGAGTTTTCACACAGACCGTTTTCGTTACACGTAATAGGTTTACCGTTAGCATCAACTGGTTTCAGCAGCTTGCTAGCCAGTGGTTTTTCCCAGCCTTTCGATGGCGCAAGGATCCATTTCACTTGCTTATCACGACCAATCTTCACTACGCCCTGATGACGAGAGGAGAGAATAATTGAGTCATCTTTTGCGTCATAAGCGATGGAATTAACGTGCGCCCAGTTACGGCCTGGCCCTACACCCAGAGCGTCGCCAAACGGTGTATCTGGTTCCAGTTTTGCCTGTTGTCCTGCATGGGCAAGGTCAACGTTAACGCAAACTGCACCTGCATCCAGCGCGCCGAGCAGTGCATCGCGTTTCGGATCGAGGATCTTCGTCAGATCCCATACATCGACAACGCGACCAGATTTATCGACTTCGAGGATATGGTCACGAATGGTGGTGACGTGTACGCCGTCATCGCGACGATAGTTACTCTTACCTACGCGCAACAGTACCGTGCCATTTGGCGTCTCAATGGATTCATGAGTGGCGTCAGCGAATCCGCGCGGCAGTTTATGATCTTCCAGCACCTGACCCATCATGTCGAACTCGTACCAGTGCTGACCCTGTACTGCGGTAAAGGTGCCGCGTGGCGTTTCGCGGATGCCCATCAGATAACCACGCTTGTTGATATCGCGGTCACGACCATCGTAGAAGGTGTCTTGATCCAGCCACCAGCGGTATTCACCTTCGGTATCGACGATAAAGGTGAATGGCGCGATATCAAAAGGCAGTGCGCCGGTTGCCGGACCCGCATCGAGGATCCCGGCATTTTTATCTTTCTCACCATGCCAGTGGAGGTCGGAACCTTGCGCAGTAAAGGTATGGGTATTAACCAGATAGAGGCGGTCTTCAAAACCTGGCGCGACTTTAACAACTTTGGTTTGCTGTAGGTCGGAGATGGAGCGGTTATCCATGTAATTATTGACGATGGCGGAAGTCTGCACCACGTAATCATCTTTCATGGCCTTACCGTTTTCTTTCCACTCAACGGTTACTTTGTTAGCAAATTTCTGGTAAAGACCAAAAATCGGTACACCATCGTAAGTTTTTAGTGACTCCTGACCCACGTGATAGCTGATTTCAACGCCTTTTTCGCCTTTCCCGTGGACGGTAACTTTGACGTCAGAAATGGCATGGCTATCTAAATCAACCACAGCAGTCAGAGGAGCATTACCGTAGGAATCAACGATGACTGCGCCGAGTTGCCCGGCAGGTGGTGCAGGTTTAAAACCTGCTGCCATCACCCCTGATGCTGACAAACCCAGAGTTATCGCCACAGCTCCGGCTACCAGAGTTTTTCTATATTTATCAAACATGGATATATCTCCTTATATAACGCAAATATATAATAATGATGAATATCGACTGTTGAGATGGTACTAATAAATTAATTTGACGAATGAAAGTGTATTTCTAATAGTTGTTATAAATGCTTTTTTACTTGATTTAGATTTTTGTATTTCTCTGTAACAAATATTTTCTTTTAGTCGATACTAGGGGGGCAATATATCAATAACAATATTCAATATTGTGTAGTGTGATCCCAGCGACATTGTTTTTTAATTATTAAATCTATTCTTGGTGCAATAAAAGTTATAAATAAACATATAAAACAACAAGTTACTATGTGGTTTTATTAGTTAATTTAATTACAATATCGCTTACATATGACGATCTAATATTAAATTAGGAATTAATGTTAAATAAAGATAATAGATGTAGTTGATTATATATAGGTGGGAGTGATGATTTGCGGATTATAATAAATTGCCCCAGTAAACGGGGCAATTTTGAACAGTATTATTCAACAAAAATATGCGGATAAAACCGTGACATGTCCTGGGTGATTAATGCTCGGTCTTCACGAATCCCAATTCCGGCAGGTTGATCGTTCACCAGCCAACTTCCAATCAGCATATAACTGTCGCCAAATTTCGGTAGTGGATGGAATTGCTGAACAATCATCCCTTCTTCGCCATACGGACCTTCCGCTGCTTCAATGGTTTTACCGTTCTCAATGATCGACACGTTTGCGCCTTCACGGGAGAAGATCGGTTTAACCACATATTTTTCCATTTGCGGATGATCATCTTCCGCAAAATAAGCGGGCAGCAGGTTCGGGTGATTCGGGAACATCTCCCACAGCAGCGGCAGAAGCGCCTTGTTGGAGATAATGCTCTTCCACGCCGGTTCCAGCCAACGCACGCCAGCATCTTCAAGTTTAGTGGAGAACATTTCGCGCAGCATAAATTCCCACGGATACAGTTTGAACAGGTTAGCGATGACCTGATCCTGCAAATCTGTGAACTGACCTTTTTCGCCTAAACCGATATCGTCGATGTACAGAAACTCGGTGGCGATTTCAGCTTCGGTCGCGCAGTCCTGCAAATACTGAATGGTGCCACGATCTTCCACTGTGTCGCGACAGCAGGTGAGATGCAGCAACTGAAAGCCGTACTGCTCACGCAACTCGACAAAACGGTCAATGAGCTTTTCTTGCAGACTGTTAAACTGGTCGCTGCCTTCCGGCAGGTTGCCCGCGTTAAGCTGATCTTCCAACCAGATCCACTGAAAGAACGCCGCCTCGTATAGTGACGTTGGCGTATCGGCGTTATTTTCCAGAAGTTTAGGTTCGCCAGTGCCATCCCACGCCAGATCAAGACGCGAATAAAGCGATGGCTGGTGCGTCAGCCATGACTGACGCACAAAACTCCAGGTGTGTTTTGGAATGCGGAATTTGGTCATCAGCTCGTCGCTGGCGATCACTTTTTCCACCACTTTCAGGCACATCTGGTGTAGTTCAGCGGTGACCTCTTCCAGCTTTTCAACCTGGGCGAGAGTCAATTTGTAGTAAGCATCTTCACACCAGTACGGCTCACCGTACATGGTATGGAAATTGAAACCGTACTCGTGAGCTTTCTCGCGCCAGTCCGGGCGCTCGGTAATACTGACTCTTTCCATCGGTATCAGCCGCCCATTGAACGAGAGGAAGTGCCGGTTGCGCTACGCTGCATGGTGCTTTGTTTGGCAACAGATTCACCAAAGCCGCCACGGGTAACGGTGGTGGTGGTGGCTGGTTTCGGCGCCATGGCTGTTTTCGGTACGGTCATGGTGCGGCCTGGCTGGGCTGCGCCATAGTTTTTACCGGTGGCATCAGTGTATTTGCCGTAAGCCGGGCTGGCCGGGTTTTTCGAAGAGAACAGCGGTTGTTGCGCAAAGCCCGCGCCGCCGCCCATCAGACGTCCCATCATGTAACCGGCCATCAGCGGCATCCAGAAGCTACCGCTGGATTGCTGAGCCTGCGCCTGGTTTTCTGGCGCCATGCCAGCCTGAGCAGGTGCCTGCTGGCATTGACCTTCGCCAAATTCAGCAACACAGTCTTCACGGGTGGCGTATTTCGGCGCAGTACGTTCCGCTTCTTTCAGCGCATTATTGTACGCAGTGGTGCATTCTGCACTTTTGCCTGGGTTTGCCGCTGAACAATCATCAGCATTTTGATACAGAGACACTGTTTCATCACTCTTTTCACAGCCTGCCAGCATAAAAACAGTGGCAACCGCGAGAGCAACAGGTGTCAGATGGCGTGCGCTCCAGTTTTTGCGGAACGATGCGTGGCGTATGGATTTTGTCCGTTTCATTTTTGTCTTCCGGGACCAGTGGTAAATACCCATCAGAATAGAGGATGGCTGGTCGAAATTGAAGCGAGAAGGGGGAAGAATGCGGCAGATAACCCGTATCTTTACGTTGCCTTACGTTCAGACGGGGCCGAAGCCCCGTCGTCGTCATCAGTTACGGAAAGGGTTATGACCGTTACTGGTGGTAGTGCGTGCGGATGTTTGCTGAACGACGGGTGCCGGGCTATCAGGCGCATAGCCATCAGCAATAGCATTCTGTTCTGGCGTTGGCGGCGCAACGTTTTCCGGATTAGTAGAAACCGGTTTGCTCAGCGCATTGTTTAGTGCCAGCAGATCCTGCTCGTTCAACGTGCCCAGAGCTGATTTAATATTCAACTGGTTAATCAGGTAGTTATAACGCGCATTTGCCAGTTCTTGTTTGGCGTTGTACAGCGTAGTGGTGGCGTCCAACACATCAACAATGGTACGCGTACCGACCGAGTAGCCCGCTTCCATCGCGTCTAATGAGCTTTGGGCGGAAACAACGGCTTGTTTGTAAGCGTTAATGCTACTGATAGATGCATTAATGTTGTTGAAAGAGGAACGCACGGTTTGCACGACGCTACGGTGTGCGCTTTCCAGTTGTTCGCTGGCACCGACAAAGTTGTACTGTGCCTGTTTCACCTGCGAGTTAACCATCCCGCCCTGATAAATCGGCAGCGAGAAGCTCAGACCCACTTTGTTCTGACCCATATTGCTGTCGTCATACTGGGCACTGTTCGCTCCACGGGTTTTCGAACCGCTATAAGAGGTGTCAGAAATCCCGGTAGAAGCCGTTAAATCCAGCGTCGGTAAGTGACCATCCTGCGCCTGGCGAATTTGCTCGCGCGCCAGATCCTGGCTCAAACGTGCCTGTAACAGCGACAGGTTGCGTTTTTCTGCTTCTTTCAGCAGCGCGTTAACCGGCTGTGGTTTGTCGGTTTTGAAGTTTTCGACATTCAGGGCCGCCAGTTCCGGATAGTAATTACCGGTGATCTGACGCAGTTGTTCAACGGCATTGTCGAGGTTGTTACGTGCGGTCACTTCGTTCGCCAGCACGGTATCGTACTGTGCGCGGGCGTTCTGCACGTCGGTGATCGCCACCAGACCCACGTTAAAACGTTGGGTGGTTTGATCTAACTGACGGTAGATCGCTTCTTTTTGCGCCTGGGTATAGGAAAGCACGTCAATAGCATTCAACACGTTGAAATAAGCGGTCGCAGTGTTGAGGATCAAGGTTTGTTGATCGGTCTGATAGGTGACGTCCTGAATACCGGCAGCCTTTTCCTGCAAGGTCAGCGCCCGCCATTTCGACATATCGAAAATGGACTGAGTCAACTGCAGGGATGCACTGGTTGCGTTAGAGTTGATGCCGTTCGCGTCGCGGTAGCCGTTGCTATAGGTGTAATCTGCACCTAAACCTAGCTGTGGCAGTAATGGACTGCGCGCTTCATTAATTTTTTCAAAGGCAGCATCACGATCGGCGGCAGACTTACGCAATTCCGGGTTACTAAGGCGTGCTTGCTGATAAACTTGCATCAGGTTCTCGGCCTGGCTCAACGTACTGAACCCAGAAAGGCTCAGGCCGATAAGAATGGGGAGCAATTTCTTCATTTGCATTCCTTGTGGTGAAGCAGTATTTAGCGCTGATCAAACTGTAAAATTATTGCGGATTCTAGCAGAAGCCGCTACCGCAAAAGGTTGGCGTTACGTGCCATAGGGCATTAATGTGCCTCAATTTAACACATGACTGCTCAAACGGCAGTCAAACGTCGCTGAAATTCACATTTAATTCACTATTAGTGCCAGGACATTAACCATGCTTAAGCCAGACAACCTGCCCGTTACATTTGGCAAAAACGATGTAGAAATTATTGCACGAGAAACACTTTATCGCGGCTTTTTTTCATTAGATCTTTATAGGTTTCGTCATCGTCTATTCAACGGGCAAATGAGTCATGAAGTCCGCAGAGAAATTTTTGAGCGCGGTCACGCCGCAGTCTTGCTACCCTTTGACCCAGTGCGTGATGAAGTCGTGTTGATTGAGCAGATACGGATTGCCGCGTATGACACCAGCGAAACGCCCTGGCTACTGGAAATGGTTGCCGGGATGATTGAAGAGGGGGAAAGTGTGGAAGATGTCGCCCGACGCGAAGCGATTGAAGAGGCGGGGCTGATAGTCAAACGAACCAAACCGGTGTTAAGTTTCCTGGCAAGCCCAGGCGGCACCAGTGAGCGTTCGTCAATTATGGTGGGCGAAGTGGACGCCACGACCGCAAGCGGTATTCACGGTCTGGCTGATGAAAACGAAGATATTCGCGTTCATGTGGTAAGCCGGGAACAGGCCTACCAGTGGGTAGAAGAGGGGAAAATCGACAACGCAGCGTCAGTCATCGCTTTGCAATGGCTGCAACTGCATCATCAAGCGTTAAAAAATGAGTGGGCATAAATGAAGCGTTACACACCTGACTTTCCTGAAATGATGCGCCTGTGCGAGATGAACTTTTCACAATTGCGCCGTTTGTTACCGCGCAATGATGCACCCGGCGAAACTATAAGCTATCAGGTGGCAAACGCACATTATCGGCTAACGATAGTGGAATCGACCCGATACACTACCCTGGTGACAATAGAACAGACTGCGCCTGCGATCAGTTACTGGAGCCTTCCGTCAATGACGGTGCGTCTGTATCATGACGCGATGGTGGCTGAAGTGTGTTCAAGCCAGCAGATTTTTCGCTTCAAAGCGCGGTATGATTATCCTAATAAAAAGTTGCATCAACGCGACGAAAAGCATCAAATTAATCAGTTTTTAGCGGATTGGTTGCGATACTGTTTAGCACATGGAGCGATGGCGATTCCGGTTTATTAGCGTCGTGAAACCTAAGGACACCATTTGGAAAGCCTGTTAACCCTTCCTCTGGCTGGTGAGGCCAGAGTCAGGATTTTACAAATTACCGACACTCACCTGTTTGCACAAAAGCACGAAGCCCTGTTGGGGGTAAACACCTGGGAGAGCTACCAGGCTGTGCTGGAGGCGATTCGTCCACACCAGCACGAATTCGACCTGATTGTCGCGACAGGTGATTTAGCGCAGGATCAAACTGCTGCGGCCTATCTGCACTTTGCGGAAGGCATCGCAAGCTTTCGTGCGCCCTGCGTCTGGCTGCCGGGAAACCATGATTTCCAGCCCGCGATGTACAGCGCGTTACAGGATGCGGGTATCTCCCCGGCGAAGCGGGTGTTTATTGGTGAGCAATGGCAAATCCTGTTGCTGGATAGCCAGGTGTTTGGCGTACCGCACGGCGAATTGAGCGAGTTTCAGCTTGATTGGCTGGAGCGTAAGCTGTCTGATGCGCCAGAGCGCCATACGTTGCTGCTACTGCACCATCATCCGCTGCCTGCAGGCTGTAGCTGGCTCGACCAACACAGTCTGCGTAACGCAGGTGAACTGGATAATGTGCTGGCGAAGTTTCCGCACGTCAAATATCTGCTGTGTGGTCATATTCATCAGGAACTCGATCTCGACTGGAACGGGCGCCGCCTGATGGCAACGCCGTCGACCTGTGTACAATTTAAACCACACTGTTCCAACTTCACGCTGGACACCATTGCTCCCGGCTGGCGTACGCTGGAGTTACATGCTGATGGCACGCTGACTACCGAAGTGCACCGCCTTGCGGACACGCGTTTCCAACCTGATACCGCTTCAGAAGGTTACTGATGTCTACGCTTCTTTATTTACACGGTTTCAACAGCTCGCCGCGTTCTGCAAAAGCGAGCTTGTTGAAAAACTGGCTGGCGGAACATCACCCTGACGTTGAGATGATTATTCCGCAGTTGCCGCCGTATCCTTCCGATGCGGCAGAACTGCTGGAATCCATTGTCCTGGAACATGGCGGCGATTCGCTGGGTATCGTCGGTTCATCACTGGGGGGTTACTACGCCACCTGGTTGTCGCAATGTTTTATGCTGCCCGCAGTGGTGGTAAACCCGGCGGTGCGCCCGTTTGAATTGCTAACAGACTATCTCGGTCAGAACGAGAACCCCTACACCGGGCAGCAATATGTGCTAGAGTCACGCCATATTTACGATCTCAAAGTCATGCAGATTGACCCGCTGGAAGCGCCGGATCTTATCTGGCTGCTGCAACAGACGGGAGATGAAGTGCTGGATTACCGCCAGGCGGTGGCGTACTACGCTTCCTGCCGCCAGACTGTAATAGAAGGCGGCAACCACGCATTCACGGGCTTCGAAGATTATTTCAACCCGATCGTCGATTTTCTTGGTCTGCACCATCTCTGACGATCAACTCGAATTGCTAACTTAAACCATGACGCAAACTTATAACGCTGATGCCATTGAGGTACTCACCGGGCTTGAGCCGGTTCGCCGCCGTCCGGGGATGTATACCGATACCACTCGCCCTAACCATTTGGGGCAAGAAGTTATTGATAACAGTGTCGATGAAGCACTGGCGGGTCACGCAAAACGCGTGGATGTAATTTTACATGCTGACCAGTCGTTAGAAGTGATTGACGATGGGCGCGGGATGCCGGTGGATATTCACCCGGAAGAGGGTGTACCGGCGGTTGAACTGATTCTTTGCCGTCTGCACGCAGGCGGTAAATTCTCTAACAAAAATTACCAGTTCTCTGGCGGCCTGCATGGCGTGGGGATTTCGGTGGTTAACGCCTTGTCGAAGCGCGTAGAAGTCAACGTGCGCCGCGATGGCCAGATTTATAACATCGCGTTTGAAAATGGCGAAAAGGTACAGGATTTGCAGGTCGTCGGCACTTGCGGTAAACGCAATACCGGCACCAGCGTGCACTTCTGGCCGGATGAAACCTTCTTTGACAGCCCGCGCTTTTCTGTTTCCCGGCTTACACATGTACTGAAAGCCAAAGCAGTACTGTGCCCCGGCGTTGAGATCACCTTTAAAGATGAGATCAACAACACTGAGCAACGCTGGTGCTATCAGGACGGTCTGAACGATTACCTGGCGGAAGCGGTAAACGGTTTACCGACACTGCCGGAAAAACCGTTTATCGGTAATTTCGCTGGCGATACTGAAGCGGTTGACTGGGCGCTACTGTGGCTACCGGAAGGCGGTGAACTGCTGACCGAAAGCTACGTCAACCTGATCCCAACGATGCAGGGCGGTACGCACGTTAACGGTCTGCGTCAGGGCTTGCTGGATGCGATGCGTGAGTTTTGCGAATACCGCAACATTCTGCCGCGCGGCGTGAAACTGTCGGCGGAAGATATCTGGGATCGCTGCGCATATGTGTTGTCAGTAAAAATGCAGGATCCGCAGTTTGCCGGGCAGACCAAAGAGCGTCTCTCTTCGCGTCAATGTGCGGCATTCGTTTCTGGCGTGGTTAAAGATGCCTTCACCCTGTGGCTGAACCAGAACGTCCAGGCGGCGGAACTACTTGCTGAGATGGCGATTTCCAGCGCCCAGCGTCGTATGCGTGCCGCCAAAAAAGTGGTACGTAAAAAGCTGACCAGCGGCCCGGCGCTGCCTGGCAAACTGGCTGACTGCACCGCGCAGGATCTTAACCGTACCGAACTGTTCCTCGTGGAAGGGGACTCTGCAGGCGGATCTGCCAAGCAGGCGCGCGATCGTGAATATCAGGCGATCATGCCGTTGAAAGGTAAGATCCTTAACACCTGGGAAGTCTCTTCCGATGAAGTACTGGCCTCGCAGGAAGTGCACGATATTTCGGTTGCGATCGGTATTGATCCTGACAGCGATGATCTTAGCCAGCTACGTTACGGCAAGATCTGTATCCTCGCGGATGCGGACTCCGATGGCCTGCACATTGCCACGCTGCTCTGCGCGCTGTTTGTAAAACACTTCCGCACGCTAGTGAAACATGGTCACGTTTACGTTGCTCTGCCACCGCTCTACCGTATTGATCTGGGTAAAGAGGTCTATTACGCGCTGACAGAAGAAGAGAAAGAGGGCGTACTTGAGCAATTAAAACGCAAGAAAGGCAAGCCGAACGTTCAGCGTTTTAAAGGGCTGGGGGAAATGAACCCTATGCAATTGCGCGAAACTACGCTTGATCCGAATACTCGCCGTCTGGTGCAGTTAACCATTGATGATGAAGACGATCAGCGTACTGACGCGATGATGGACATGCTGCTGGCGAAGAAACGCTCGGAAGACCGCCGTAACTGGTTGCAAGAGAAAGGCGATATGGCGGAGATTGAGGTCTGATAATCCTCCCGTCAGGAGAATAAAACATAGCCCGGTATACAATCGTATACCGGGCTTTTTTATCAAAACTCCATTTTCACCGTGAATTGCACTTCACGAGGATCGCCAATCTGGTTGCCCAGATTATTTGTGGCGATGGAAGAGGTGTAATACGTTTTATCAAACAGGTTTTTGACGTTTAATTGTAGAGTGACCGGATACTGCAATTTCATTTTGTATGCGGCGAAGGCATCGGCAACGAAATAGCCTGGCAGATAATAGTCAGCCCCATTGGTTGCCGAACGACGGCTTACGCCATGTCTGCCACCGCCAAACGTCAGTGTGTTATTGCCTGGCATGTTGTGAATGTCATAGGTCAGGAATAGCGAACCGGTATGACGAGGAACATTCGGCAATGGTTTTCCTGCATAATCAGGATCATCCAGAACCTTAGCATCGGTATAGCCGTAGCTGGCAATTATATTAATATTTTCAGTTAATGCTCCCGCAAGGTCGACCTCTACCCCTCTTGAACGAACTCGGCCTGCCGTTTTGGCGATGGTTTCGTCACCAATACTTTCGGTATACAAGACGTTACGTTTATGGATATCAAACAGCGCAATATCTGCGGTTATACCATCGAACAGCTCGAATTTTGCCCCGACTTCGTAAGCATTAGATGATTCCGGTGGAAGATCGCCAATGTAGCTGGCAATTGACGATTGCGGCATAAATGTTTGCGAATAATTAGCAAATAAGGATACCGATGGCGTCAGTTTGTAGACCAACCCCAGTTTGGGAGTCCATTGTTCATCGCGACTGTCAGTATTGACATTAAAAGGGCGGCCTTTACCCGCATACTGTGGCTTTGTTGAATAAATCAGATTTCGGGTAAGTCTCCCCCGTAGCGGGTTGTGTTTTCAGGCAATACGCACGCTTTC
>NZ_SZVK01000026.1:0-54624 GCF_005280595.1 Escherichia sp. MR
TGATAGAAACAGAAGCCACTGGAGCACCTCAAAAACACCATCATACACTAAATCAGTAAGTTGGCAGCATCACCCAAAATGGCGATGCAGATCGAACTCAATGCGTTGCAAGTAAACCATAAACTGTGCCAGCGCCATCAGGTTCTCTTCAACGTTCAACGATGGCGACTGTAGAAGGTGCCAGGCAAAGAGATGCACAATCTGTTGGATCTGATTAACCGGCTGCTGCCGGGCGATGATATTGTTTTTCGCCTTCGCCAGCAGCTCATCTTGTTCATGCACTAACATGCTGTCGGCATCGAACAATACCAGCCGGGCTACTTCCGGACATGAAAGCGTCATCGAATAACGAGTTGTATCCGCGTAGTGCTTTTTACAACGTGGATAAGTAGAACAGGTAACTGAAAGCGCGTTGCCTCCCAGCTCGCGATGAACCAGGCAGAGTTTATTTTCGTCGAGAAACGGACACTGCCCCTGCGCGTCCAGCTTAATTCTCGAATATCTTTGTTTACCTTTTCGCACCAGCATCAAATTCTCTTTCGCCAGCCTGGAAATTTCCAGATGGTGTGCGTTGAGGTAATCATGATGAGTTTTCTTGTCGATATCTATTTGCCATCCCTGACAACAGGAAATCAGGCAGTCAGGTCCGACACAGGAAAACTTCTTCACAAACTCGGGTTTGATCACTTTATGGATTTGCATAACATTCTTCGCGTTTAAAAAGCGAACAGTAACATGCTGTCAGAAAAAAATGATAACGCCATAACATGACGATTTAATAAGCATTTCACGCGTTTCATAAAGATAAAGAATAATGCTCGACCTCATCAAATTACCCACGCTATTTGTCAGCGACGCTAATGCAAAAATATTTCGTTGCGACGTGATAAGAGATTTCAATGCTTTTGAATAACGACCGACGCAAACTATGAAGGATACTTATGAGAAAAATATTTATGATTCCGACGAGGATAATATAAAAGCCTCACGGTCGATTTTATTTTCAGACTGCTTCTGGCTGGCGATAATAATGTCAGACGTATCAATGGTCTGCCTGTTATTGCTCAAGATGCGTAACTATTGCTGAAAGGCAACATAAATATGCCTTATATGAACAGAGCCATCCTTGCCATTTTTGCTATCATGCCTGCATACATAAATGACAAAACCGTATGTAGAGGGGAAAAATGGGTTCCACCAGAAAGGGGATGCTGAACGTTCTAATTGCCGCCGTATTGTGGGGAAGTTCAGGTGTCTGCGCACAATACATCATGGAGCAAAGCCAGATGTCATCGCAGTTTCTGACTATGACGCGACTGATATTTGCCGGTTTTATTCTGCTAACGCTCTCCTTTGTCCACGGCGATAAAGTCTTCTCAATCATTAAAAATCATAAAGATGCCATCAGCCTGCTGATTTTTTCCGTTGTTGGCGCACTGACCGTCCAGCTTACTTTCTTACTGACAATTGAAAAATCCAATGCTGCTACAGCAACGGTGCTGCAATTTTTATCACCAACGATTATCGTGGCATGGTTCTCACTGGTACGTAAATCACGCCCCGGCATCCTGGTTTTTTGCGCCATTCTGACATCGCTGATTGGTACGTTTTTATTGGTGACGCACGGTAATCCGACGTCATTATCGATCTCTCCTGCTGCGTTATTCTGGGGTATCGCCTCGGCATTTGCTGCCGCATTCTATACAACATACCCCTCAACGCTCATTTCCCGTTACGGCACGTTGCCAGTGGTCGGCTGGAGTATGCTCATTGGAGGTCTGATCCTGTTGCCCTTTTATGCCGGACAAGGAACAAATTTCGTGGTTAATGGCAGCCTGATTCTGGCATTTTTCTATCTGGTGGTAATTGGAACTTCGCTAACCTTTAGTCTGTATCTGAAAGGCGCACAGTTAATTGGCGGGCCAAAAGCCAGCATTTTGAGCTGTGCAGAACCATTAAGTAGCGCGCTGCTCTCTTTGCTGTTGCTGGGGATCACTTTCACATTACCTGACTGGCTGGGAACGCTGCTGATTCTGTCATCGGTGATTTTGATTTCAATGGATTCCCGCCGCCGCGCCAGAAAAATGTGATCGTCTGGCGCGGCGCGGTTGATAATTACCAGCCCGGCACCGCGCCACCGTTAAAGATAGTTTCTGCCGCTTTAGCAACTTCTGGTGATTGATAAGATTGCAAAAATTCCTTCACGTTTTCTGCATCCTTGTTATCTTCCCGCGCCACCAGAATGTTCACATACGGCGAATTTTTATCTTCAATAAATACGCTGTCATGCACCGGGGAAAGCCCGGTTTGCTGAATATAAGTCGTGCTGATAATCGCCACATCCACTTTCGGGTCGTCCAGTACACGCGGCAACTGTGCCCCCTCCAGTTCCATTATCTGCAAATGACGCGGGTTATCGGTAATATCCAATGCCGTTGGCAGTAAACCTTTCCCTTCTTTCAACGTAATCAGTTTCTCTTTTTGCAAAAGTAACAGCGCCCGCCCAAGGTTGGTCGGATCATTCGGAATCGCCACTGTCGCCCCATCTTTTAGCTGATCGACCGTTTTAATTTTTTTCGAATATCCCGCCATGGGGAATACAAAGGTATTTCCCACCGCCACCAGTTTATAACCGTGCGCCTGATTATCCTGTTCAAGGAAAGGGCGATGCTGGAATACATTGGCATCCAGTTCACCATGATCTGTTGCATCGTTCGGCAGCAATGAACCGCTAAATCCAATCAGTTCAACCTCAAGGCCATACTTCTCTTTAGCCACTTTTTTTGCGACTTCCGCCACATCTTGTTCGGCACCGTTTATGACGCCAACTTTAATGTGTTTGGTATCGCTGCTTTGCTGGTCGCAGCCTACCAGTAGTATTCCTGCCAGTAATAACGCTGCTCCTGTTCGTAGATGATGTGTTGTCAGTTTCATTTTTTATCCTTTTATTAATGATGACCTGACTATAGCGGTAAGGTCGCTGCGGTTAAAAAACGAAATGCTATCGATAAGAAGAAAAAGGAATAAAAGAGGAATATAAGGTCTGGCACTTCTTACTGAATACTAAAACGCGTTTCGTACAGCATGATTAGAGCGATGAAAACAAACTACACTTATGCTTCATTCGATGCCATTTGTAAAAAGGTAGAACTCATGAAACCAACGACGCTGCTTCTTATTTTCGCTGTTTTCGCGATGCCGGGTATCGTGTATGCCGAGTCGCCTTTTAGCTCGTTACAATCGGCGAAAGAGAAAAATACGGTATTACAGGATTTGCGAAAAATTTGTACCCCGCAGGCATCGTTATCAGATGAAGCGTGGGAAAAGTTAATGTTGTCTGATGAAAGCAATAAACAACACATACGCGAAGCCATCGTGGCGATGGAGCGTAATAATCAGAGTAACTACTGGGAAGCGTTGGGCAGGGTAGAATGCCCGGATATGTAAGAGCGGCAACAGCCACTGACCAACACTTCTTTAACCTGATATCAGGATTTCTTCATTTTCACCTTTGCAGTAACCAACAGCGCGGTAAGCAACATCAACGTGCCGGACAATATTAACGGCGAAGTCAGGCCAATGTTATCCAGTGCATAACCGCCAATTGCCGCGCCGCAGGTATTGGCAAGCTGAATAACAGCCACCTGAATAGATCCCGCCTTTTCTGCCTGGTCGGCTAATGAGCGGGTGATCCACGTTGACCAGCCCACGGGAATTAAAGCAAAGGTCAGCCCCCAGATAATCGCCACACCGGTAGCAATAATTTTATCGCTTCCCCACAACGTCAGTACCAGTGCACTAAGAGCAAGCACTAACGGTGCTCCCGCTAAGGCCAGTTTTACTGAACGTTTAAGAATGATCGACGAAAGCGACGTACCGACAAAACTGGCGATACCAAAACTCAACAGCACCAGCGTTAAGCCATCTACGCCGAATCCCGCCAGATTCATATATACCGGTCGAATATAGGTGAAGAAAGCGAATTGCCCCGCAAAGGACATAAAGATAGCGATCATCCCGGCCATCACCCCCGGACGCTGCAACAGACGGAAGGTATTTTGTTTCTGATGCGAGGGTTCGCCAGGCAGCGAAGGCAATGATTTGATAATGCAGATAATACACAGCACGCCCATCACCGCTGCCGCATTAAAGACATTGCGCCAGCCGATAAGCTCGCCTAAAAAGCTGCCTAACGGCGCGGCAATCACCAGCGCAATAGAAACCGCGCCGAAGATCACCGACAGCGCCTTCGGCACCGTACGAGGCGGCACCAGACGCATGGTCAGTGACGCTGACATCGCCCAGAATCCGCCCAGCGCCAGCCCCAGACAGGCTCGACCGATTAATAACATTCTGAACGAGCTGGCAAAGGAAACCAGTAAGCAAGAGAGCGTCAGCAAAACGGCGAACAAAATAACAACGTAGCGGCGGTCGGTGGCCTGAATTGTCTGGGTAATAAACAAACTGGCAAACATCGCCACAAAGGCGGTCACGGTCACCGATTGCCCGGCAAGCCCTTCCGAAATGCCTAAATCCTGCGCCATCGGCGTCAGCAAACTGACAGGTAAAAACTCAACGATAATCAGGCAGGCGACGCAAAACGCCACCGAGAAAACGGCTGACCAGTTCGGTCGGGTGATGGCATCCGCGCCACAGTTTTCTTCGATATGTTCACTCATGGTGTTACCCGTGGCATGTTTCAGGGGAAAAGCCGGTCAGTTTAGCATTGAAATGTGTGACGTATTTAACGTTTCTGCAACTTTTACGGTGTTGCTTGAGCTGGAGTTAAGATCGAAACGGAACAGGGCAAAGATTACCGAATGCGGCATGAACGCCTTATCCCCCCTACAGGTCAGGCGCGGTCTGTAGGCTGATAAGACGAAGCGGTTTTAATGCAGCCAGTGAACGCCCTCGGCAGGCTGAAAGAACGCGTTATAGCGCATCTGGAAAGCGTTAATCTCCTGCATTTCAGGTTCAGTTTCGCGCAGAAAACCCAGCGCCAGCCTGACCTGTGCGTCGGTAATGGGAGCTGCGAGGCGGGCTTTTTGTAAAATTCGATGCCATTGCAACAGGTTCTGTTCGCTACCATCGACAATGACAATTTGCCAGATGAGCAACACCTGCGCAGCATTTTGCAGGTGCGACTCATCCGGGCGATGCAGATAACGTAAAAATTCGTCACCCGCTGACTTTCCCATCTGATCGACCATCGATTCGACGGGTACGACATCAATATTCAGCCGATCGCTGAGACGGCGAATCGCCTTTCTGGCCCCGGATGTCAGCACCCGAAAACCAACCACAAACACCACCGCCAGTGTGGCAAGCATAATCCAGATCATGAGTTCTCCTGCGTAACCGGCCCTCATGATATCTGGAAACACTTATCAGATACTAATCCACCAGGATGATTTTCAGCGCAAACAGCGCCGCTACAACCACCACACACAGGTTCAGATCGCGCCATCGTCCGGTACAAACTTTCATAATGCAGTACGACATAAAGCCCAGCGCGATACCTTCAGTGATCGAGAAAGTAAAGGGCATCATCACCGTAGTAATAAATGCGGGCACCGATTCGGTAAAATCATCCCAGTTAACGCGCGCCAGACTTGAGGTCATTAACACGCCCACGAAGATGAGCGCCCCGGCAGTCGCATAGGGTGGAACCATTGCCACCAGCGGTGAGAAGAACATAACCAACAGGAACATAACGCCGACCACAACCGCAGTCAGCCCCGTGCGGCCACCGACCGCCACACCAGAAGTACTTTCAATATAGGCAGTAACAGACGAGGTGCCGATAAACGCACCCGCCACCGAACTGACGCTATCGACATACAGCGCCTTATTCATATTGGGGAATTTACCGTTACTATCTATTAAGCCAGCTTTATCAGTTACCCCAATTAATGTTCCTGATGAATCAAATAGGTTGATCAGCATAAAGGAGAAAATGATACCGGCAAGTTCAAGCGACAACGCGCCGCTCAAATCGACTTCACCAATGACACCGCTAATATCGGGTGGAATGGAATAGATACCGCTAAAATGAACATCACCGAAAAATAATCCACAGCAGGAAGTAACAACAATAGAAACCAACACCGCCGCATGAAAATTACGTGATGACAACACGGTTATAATAAAAAAACCTAAAATACCTAACAACACGCCGTGAGAACTTAAATCGCCAATCATAACCAGCGTATCTTTATTGGCGACAATAACACCGGTATTTTTTAATCCCATCAAGGCAATAAATAACCCGATACCACTGGTGATACCAATACGTAAACTTAATGGAATGTTGGAAATCATCCAGTAACGGATACGAAAGAGCGTGAGCAAAAACAGTCCGATTGCGCCCCAGAATATGGCTCCCATCCCGGTCTGCCAGGAGATCCCCATCGCCCCCACGACCACGAACGCGAAGAAGGCGTTCAGCCCCATTGCCGGTGCCAGCGCCACGGGTAAGTTAGCAAATATCCCCATCGCAATACTGCCAATACCGGCAATTAAACAGGTGGTGACAAATACCACTTTCGGGTCCATTTGTGCCGCGCCAAGGATTTGCGGGTTAACAAAAACGATGTACACCATGGTTAAAAAAGTAGTCATCCCCGCAATCAATTCTGTGCGGACGGTGGTTCCATGTTGAGGAAGTTTAAATAATCGCGAAAGCGTCCCTGATTCATTACTCACGTAATCGGTATTGTCATTATTCATTTTTTTGTCCATTGAAGGAAATTTAAATCCTTGCTTTTGTAAAACAAATGACAACACTGGTTCAGTGATAATTATCACATTTCAATTGCACATTAATGGATATTCTTTAATAATCTCGCGACGTTTCTTTATGATAAATAATAATCAATTTGATAAAATCAAAATGAGAAAAACATGAATAATTCTATTAGCCATAAATTTCATTACATTAGTCGGAGCGAATACCAGGAATTGTTAGCCGTATCCCGTGGCGAAGCCGTTGCCGATTATATTATTGATAATGTCTCTATTTTGGATCTGATCAATGGCGGAGAAATTTCCGGCCCGATTGTGATTAAAGGGCGTTACATTGCTGGTGTTGGCGCAGAATACGTCAACGCTCCGGCTTTGCACCGAATTGATGCTAACGGCGCAACGGCAGTACCAGGATTTATTGATGCTCACCTGCATATTGAATCCAGCATGATGACGCCAGTCACCTTTGAAACCGCCACCCTGCCACGCGGCCTGACAACTGTTATTTGCGATCCCCATGAAATCGTCAATGTCATGGGCGAATCCGGATTCGCCTGGTTTGCTCGCTGCGCAGAACAGGCAAAGCAGAATCAGTATTTGCAAGTTAGCTCTTGCGTACCCGCACTGGAAGGCTGCGATGTAAACGGCGCCAGTTTTACTCTCGAACAGATGCTCGCCTGGCGAGATCACCCGCAGGTTACCGGTCTCGCGGAAATGATGGACTACCCTGGCGTAATTAGCGGGCAGGATGCGCTGCTCGATAAACTGGACGCGTTTCGCCATCTGACGCTGGACGGTCACTGCCCCGGTTTAGGCGGTAAAGAACTTAACGCCTATATTGCTGCCGGTATTGAAAACTGCCATGAGAGCTATTTGCTGGAAGAAGGCCGTCGGAAATTACAACTCGGCATGTCGTTGATGATCCGCGAAGGATCCGCTGCCCGCAACCTCAACGCGCTGGCTCCGTTAATCAACGAATTTAATAGCCCGCAATGTATGCTCTGTACCGATGACCGTAACCCGTGGGAAATCGCCCATGAAGGGCATATCGATGCCTTAATTCGCCGCCTGATCGAACAGCACAATGTGCCGCTGCATGTGGCATATCGCGTCGCCAGTTGGTCAACAGCGCGCCATTTTGGTCTTAATCATCTCGGTTTACTGGCGCCCGGCAAGCAGGCCGATATTGTCCTGTTAAGTGATGCGCGTAAGGTCACGGTGCAGCAGGTACTGGTGAAAGGCGAACCGATTGACGCGCAAACCTTGCAAGCACAAGAGTCGGCGAGACTGGCGCAATCCGCCCCACCGTATGGCAATACTATTGCTCGCCAGCCGATTTCCGCCAGCGACTTTGCCCTACAATTTACGCCCGGAAAACGCTATCGGGTCATTGACGTTATCCATAATGAGCTGATTACGCACTCCCGCTCCAGCGTCTATAGCGAAAATGGTTTTGATCGCGATGATGTGTGCTTTATTGCCGTGCTTGAGCGTTACGGGCAACGACTGGCTCCGGCCTGTGGTTTGCTTGGGGGCTTTGGTCTGAATGAAGGTGCACTGGCTGCGACGGTTAGCCATGACAGCCATAACATTGTGGTGATCGGTCGTAGTACGGAAGAGATGGCGCTGGCGGTAAATCAGGTGATTCAGGATGGCGGCGGGCTGTGTGTGGTGCGTGACGGTCAGGTGCAGAGCCATCTACCGTTGCCCATTGCCGGCCTGATGAGCACCGACACGGCGCAGTCGCTGGCGGAGCAAATTGACGCCCTGAAAGTTGCCGCCCGCAAATGTGGTTCGTTACCGGATGAACCGTTTATTCAGATGGCGTTTCTTTCCCTGCCAGTGATCCCCGCGTTGAAACTGACCAGCCAGGGGTTGTTTGATGGCGAGAAGTTTGCCTTCACTACGCTGGAAATTGCGGAATAAAAAAATGCCCGGCGTCATGCCGGGCAAAAGTCACCAGTTACGTTTATGCCACTGTCAACTGCTGAATTTTTTTCTCGCGGCGGATTTTGCGTTCTTCCATCACCGCGACTATCGCCATCAGACAGATACAGCCAATTGCGGCGATATCCAGCGCGGCGAAGGTTCCAGCCCAGCCGGTGAGGCCGAATACCGGAGTACCATCGGCAATCATCCCCAGACCTAACTTGGCAAAGCTGTCACCAATCAGGTAGGCGAAGGTGCCTTTAATCCCGTCGGCAGCGCCGATCGCTTTTTTCGGTACAAAGCCAACTGCGGCCACACCAATCAACAATTGCGGGCCAAATACCAGGAAACCTAATGCAAAGAGAGAAGCCAGGTAGATATATTGATTGCTGGCGTGCTGATACACACCGAGTGTCGCGATAATCAGCGCCAGCGCGATGCAGGCTACAAGGCCACGGCGACCGTTCGCCAGGTCAGAGAGCCAGCCCCACAGTAGAGTACCGACCAGTGCGCCTGCTTCAAACAGCGTAAAGCCCTGAATCGCCACCGCTTTAGAGAGTTTCAGTTCCTGGAACGCGTACACGGTTGACCACTGGTCGATACCAATACGCACCACGTACAGGAAGATGTTGGCGAAGCACAGCAGCCAGATCACTTTGTTTTTCAGCACATACTCAACAAAGATCTGCCACTTGGTCATATCCGTGGATTCCGTCTCTTTGTCCTCTTCGCTGATCTCTTCACCAAACAGTTCTTCGGCTTTACCGAGGCCATACGCTTCAGGGGAGTCACTGCCGTAACGCAGGCCGATAAAACCGACAATCAGCGCGATAATCGACGGGAAAATAAACATGCCGATCACATGACCGTCGAACAGGTAATTTGCGCCGAACAGCGCCACACCCGCCGCGCCCGCACCGCCGAGGTTGTGGGAAATGTTCCAGAAACCGAGAAACGTCCCGCGCTTACGACGCGGCGTCCATTTGGTGATGGTGGAATAACTGCATGAGCCGCCAGTACTCTGGAAAAAGCCGCTTAAGGCGTAAAACGCAATCATCAGGAACAGGCTAACCGATCCGCTGCCCATACTGGCGCTGAAGCCCAGCATACAAATGGCAGAGAGGATCAGCATGAAAGGCAGGAACTGTTTGGTGTTTTTGCCGTCGGCGTAGTAGGAGACCAGCGTTTTACCCACGCCATAAGTGATGGAGAAGCCCAGGCCGATCATCCCCAACTGCGTCATGCTCAACCCGTAAGTGGAGATCATGTCGTTCTGCGCAATGTTAAAGTTCTTGCGAATCAGATACATCGTCAGGTAGCCAATAAAGACCACCAAGTAGGATTGCATGAACGGTTTGAACCACATTTTGCGCCGCACTTCGAGCGGAAGATCCAGAGTCGGCTTGCGAACCTGGTTGAGGAAAGCCAGCATGGGTTACTCCTGATTTCCCATCATTCTTCAAGCCGCAGGTGCTTTAGCTGCATGTATTCCTGCAACTTGAATTAATTGGGGAAAGAATTAATGAATGATGGCATTGTAAAAATCAGCAGCCAATCAGGCCTGAGATAGTGTCCAGGCAAAACCTGGAAAATTTCTTAGTTTTGCCGGATATGAGGTAAAAAGGTGAGATGTATCACGCTTCGCGCGGTGCCTGAGCATTCAAAAAGGGCAGTAATAGCAAGGCCGAGATCCCGGCGGCAATGGAGATAACCACAAAAAAACCGCTCCAGTGCCAGGTATCGAGCACTTTCGCCAGCGGCCAACCAGCAAGCGACGCCCCCAGGTAAGCAAACAAGCCGACAAACCCCGTCGCCGCCCCTGCCGCTTCTTTGTGGGAACACTCTGCTGCTGCCATACCGATTAACATCTGTGGGCCAAAAACAAAAAAACCAATGGTGAAGAAGCAAGTCGCCTGCATCACGTAGCTGGCAAACGGCATTAGCCACAGCGAGCCGACTGATAGCAAAATCCCGGCGGCGAAAATCAAATTCATCGGCCCACGGTTGCCGTTAAACAGTTTGTCCGAACCCCAACCGGCAACCAGCGCACCGATAAATCCGCCCAGTTCAAACATCGTCACTGCTGTATTCGCCGTGACCAGATCGACGCCCAGCGTCTCGGACATGTACAAGTTGCCCCAGTCGTTGATCGCTGCGCGAACCACGTAGACCAGCACGTAGCAGAACGAAAGCAACCAGATATACGGATTCAGCAACACATATTTGGTGAGGATCTCTTTACGCGTCAGCCCTGCGCCTTCCTGCTGCTGGGCGACCTCCAGCGCGTCGTGTCGCCATTCGCCGACCGCCGGTAAACCTAATGCCTGCGGGCGATCGCGCAGTCGCCAGCAAAGAAAAATCCCCACGACTATCGCCATACAACCGGCAACCATCATCCCGATACGCCAGCTGTGATGCAGCGCAACTGCCGCCATCACAATAGGGATCAACGCGCCGCCAACGTTATGCGCCGTGTTCCATAACGCCCACCAACCGCCGCGCTCGGTACGTGAATACCAGGCGGTTAACAGCCGCGCACAAACCGGCGAACCCCAGCCCTGGAAAAAAGCGTTCAACACCCAGAGCACGGCAAACGCCCATAGCGAAGTGGAAAATCCAAACAGAATGTTGATGATGCCAGTCGCAATAAGCCCCATCCCCATAAAATAACGCGCATTTGAGCGGTCGCTGACAATGCCGGAAACAAACTTCGACAAACCGTAGGTGATGTAAAACAGGGTTGCTAACAGGCCGATATCGCTACGACTTAGCACGCCAGTGGCAAGGATTTCTGGCATAGCGGCGTTAAAACTCTTACGCGTGAAATAAAACAGCGCATAGCCCAACCAGATTGTCAGCAAAATATGCCGACGCCAGTAACGATAGCGGGCATCAATTTCACGTTTATCGCTTATCAGCGGCGCGTCGGCAGGTGCTTTCAGGAACTGCAACATCATCAAGCCTTACACATAACGTTGGGGTAGAGAGACACTGACGCGCGTGCCGTGCAGACAGGATATGGTCAAGGTGCCACCCAACGCCGTTACGCGCTCGCGCATTCCGGTGAGACCAAAACCGTGTTGCCCTGAATCTGGCGGCAAACCGCTACCATCGTCGTCAATCACCAGCATTAATCGCCCAACCTGCTGCCAGCCTTGCAGCGTGACCGCACTGGCATCGGCATGTTTCACAATGTTGTTCAGCCCTTCCTGGCAGACACGAAACAGCGTCACACGCTGGTTTTCACTTAATGCTGATTCATCTATCTGCCATTCAAGATGACTGACAATGCCGCGACCTTCCAGCTCCATTTCTCGCATCAATGAACGGATAGCCTGCTCCAGGGTGAGATCATCCAACTGGCGCGGACGTAACCGTCCTAATAAGCGGCGCACCGCGTCGTAAACGCCCAGCGACAGTTGTTCGATTAACTGCCCGCTCTGCTTCACGCTGGCGTTATCTGCCGCCAGCCGCTGAACAATGCCCGCCTGAGTACGAATGGCGGTGATGGTCTGACCGATATCGTCGTGCAGTTCACGCGCCACATCGCGGCGCACGCTCTCTTCGGTTTCCAGCAAACGTTCGGCAAGATGCTGATTGCGTGCCAGCTCCTTTTGCAGCGACTGGTTAAGTTCACGCAACCGCTGGATGCCTGCGCCCAGTAACAGCCCTGTCAGACTTTGCACCAGAAGCGAGAGCAATAAATCTACCGGATGATCGCGCCATGTCTGGCTGGCAATCAGCGCAATGGCATTCATCAACGTCGCAATCAGCGCCCCTTGCCAACCATAGTGCCAGGCCAGAGCGATAATCGGCAGCGCCAGGCAGAATGGCGTAAAACGCGACAGTTCGTTCGGCAGTCCCAGTTGCAGCCAGAGGCTGATAACAAACAGCAGCAAGTACCAAATCAGATGCCGCCCGCGCCAGTTTATCGGCTGAGAAACCAGCGACGGCCCCAGCGGCAGCCAGGTGTTATTCGCCAGGTAGTGCCAGAACACAAGGCAAACAGGAGCCAGCGTCAGACCACCAGTTAAGGTTAATAACAACGCGTTCCACGATTCGTTACCATACCCGTGCCAAAGCCAGGGCAGCGACTGTAACAACGCTGCCGCCGTCAACGCAGCCCCCTGTAACAACAATGTGCGCCAGTCGCGCTGATGGCGAAAGCGGGAAATCAACGCCACGGGCAGTAACGTCAATAAACTACCGATCATCAATAATGGAAAATGCGTTAACCCGACAGCCTGCGTCAGCCAGTAAATCAGCAGCCATTCCGCGCCCAGCAACACGGGCCAGTATCCGCGCGGGCATTGCAACATCAGCCCCAGTCGCAGACCAAACGGAAACAGCAATACCGCCAGATCCGGTCGTTCAACCAGATGCAGGCTAATACTCCACAGGCAAAACCATGCGGCAGAGAAGATAAAAAAGCAGGAAATTACAGTATTTAAGCGGGAGAAAAATGTCTTCATCACCAGCCATCAAACATGCGGCGAGCCAGTTCAACATCGTTACTGACGCCCAGTTTGTCCATCAGATTAGCGCGATGTACGTGCACAGTTTTCGGCGACAAGCCCAGTTCGGCGGCAATCTCTTTCACCGCCATCCCTTGCGCCAGCTTTTCCGCTACCTGACGTTCGCGTTTGGTCAGCGGATCCTGACGACCGGATGCCAGTTTAATGGCGATATCTGGCGTCAGATAACAGCCGCCCGTGGCAACGGTATGCACCGCAGCGATCAGTTCGTCCGAGCTACAGCGTTTGGAGAGAAAGCCGCGTGCCCCTGCATTGAGCGCCTGTTCAACCAGCGCCGGACTGTCGTGAACGGAGAGCATAATTGTCGCCATGCCTTTCGGTAGTTGGCTTAGCAGCTCCAGACCGGAAATATCCGGCATAGAGATGTCGCAAATACACACCTGCACACCGCGCCCTGGCAACCCGGCCAGCGCCTCGCGCCCCGAACCAAACTCGGCAACTACCTGCAAATCAGGTTCCAGCCCCAGCAACTGCGCAAAGCCGGAGCGGACGATAAGGTGATCGTCTATAAGGGCAACGGTTATCATGGTCTTGTCCTGGCGGGTAAAAAAAACGCGCTTACCTTAACGATAAGCGCGCCGCTGTTCAAGCCTTGAGCGGTTACTGAAAGAACACAGCAATCTTGTTAAACATGGTCGGGTCGGACTGATTACGCTGCACTTTTACCACATCTTCCAGTTTGTCTATCTGGCTTATCATCTGCTCCAGCCGCTGATCATCATTCACCAGTAGCCAGATATGGCTTTTGTCGCTGTCCTGAACAGGCAGACAGAGAATGCCCTCAACGTTAAAGGCGCGGCGGGCAAAAAGCCCACAAACGTGGGTCATTACACCAGGATGGTTGCGAACGGTGAGTTCCAGAATCACGTTGTCATGAGTTGTATTTTGCATGGTTTATTCCCCCACCATTTCAGTATTCGCCGCACCTGGCGGCACCATCGGGTAAACTTTTTCTTCCGCATCAATCCGTACATGGATCAGTACCGGACCAGGGCGATTAATCATTTCCTGCAATGCGGCCTGCGGATCGGCTTCGTTATTCAAATCACACGTTTCGAGGCCGAATCCGGCGGCAATCTGCATAAAGTTGATTTTGCCCGGATAAGTGGCAGCAAAAACACCCTGCTTGTAGAACAGACTTTGTTGCTGATGCACCAGCCCCAGAGCTTCGTTGTTCATCAGAATGATTTTGACATCAAGCTGGTTTTCGCTGGCGGTGGCCATCTCCTGAATATTCATCATCAGACTGCCGTCACCGGAAAAACACAACACTTTGCGATCGGGGTTCGCCAGCGCCGCGCCAATCGCCGCAGGCAGGCCGAAGCCCATCGTACCCAGCCCACCGGAGGTCAGCCACTGACGTGGGCGATTGAGCGGATAGGCCTGCGCCGTCCACATCTGATGCTGACCAACATCAGTGGTAATAATCGCGTTGTCATCCACGCAGGCGGCAACGGCATTAATCAGGCCGTAATGTGTTAACGGATCGCACGCTTTTGGAATTGGACACGGGTATTCGCGCTGTAAATCAGCCACCAGTTGATGCCACTCTGCTCGCGGCTGGGCTTCCACCTGCGGGATCAGTTGCGCCAGCACGTCATCGACATCCGCCTGTATCGCCACATGCGGTTGCTTCACTTTACCCAGCTCTGCGCGGTCAATATCCACATGGATGATTTTGGCGTTCGGACAGAACTCCTCCGTTTTGCCAATCGCCCGGTCATCAAAACGTGCTCCGAGAACAATCAGCAGATCCGCCTCCTGCAAGATATAGTTGGTGCTGCGCACACCGTGCATCCCCAGCATACCCAGCGACAGTGGATGCGCTTTCGGCAACATGCCCAGCGCCATTAAGGTCATGGTGGTGGGCAACTGGGCTTTCTCTGCCAGTTCACGCACCCGTGCAGGCGCGTTAATGACACCGCCCCCCAGATAAAGCACCGGGCGTTTGGCGGCGTTAATCATTGCCGCAGCGTCACGAACGCTTTCTTCGCTAAAGGTGGGGGCGGCGGCTTTTTCTGCCATAACAGGTTGTTCTTCAATCTCAAAAACCGCTGTTTGCACATCCTTAGGAATGTCTATCCACACCGGGCCAGGACGGCCTGATTGCGCAATGCGGAAGGCATCGCTCATGACCTGCGGGAGTTCTTCGATATGTCTGACCAGATAGTTATGTTTGGTGATGGGGATAGAGATGCCGTAGGTATCGACTTCCTGGAAAGCGTCGGTGCCAATCATTGAGGCAGGAACCTGACCGGTGATGCAAATCAGCGGGATAGAGTCCAGCCGCGCATCGGCAATGGCAGTCACCAGATTAGTCGCCCCCGGCCCACTACAGGCCATGCAAACTGCGGGTTTGCCGTCGGTACGCGCCATCCCCTGGGCGATAAATCCCGCGCCTTGTTCGTGACGAGCCAGAATATGGCGGATTTGCGTGCTTTGGCTTAAGGCGTCATAGACAGGGAGAATCGAGCCGCCAGGTATCCCCGTCACAATCTTAATGCCCTGCTGTTCCAGAAAATGAACGATAAATTCTGCGCCAGTAAAACGCTTGCGTGTCGATATTATGCCCGAACTTGCCATACTCCAGTCCTTTTCTTCTGAGCCGACTTTCCGGGGGCGCTTAAACGAAAAACCCCGCCCGGTTTGCGCCGGCGGGGTTTTGGAATCGTGTGTTGTTCCAGTCCCTACGGCGCATTGCCGACGACCACCACCACACGCACGACGACCACTGCGGCGGATGGCGCAGTTGGTAGTAGTTTTGCGTTGAGCATGGAAATAGTCATTGGGGACCTTGTTGGTTTTGTGTTTAACAATATTTATACAAGCACAGGTTTACAGGGGAGACAATGGAAAATTTTTCATCAAAGGAAAATTGAGGGATTGATCACGTTTTGTACTGAATCGCAGGTAACAAAAAACCCCGCCGGAGCGAGGTTTCGTCAGCCGCTCGCGGCTGGTAACCGCAAAGCACACTGTATTATGTCAACACTGAAAGTATACGTGTTCCGCATAGAACACGCAATTTCGGCACGAATTTTGACTTTTTTAACGCATAGTCGAGTATCGATCACAGTTTGCAATTTGTCCAAAAATTACTGTTTATTTATACAGTGCACCTCTATAATATCACTGTACGCAATGTGTTATGCGGGGCCGCATCGTTACCCGGCGCACTAAGTCCTGGCTGAAACGGGTGGTGCCGTCAGCGCCTTAACCCCGCGTGAGCACACTGTGTTATGTCAACAGCACAACGTTTCTCCTTGAGAGACCGCGTGCACAACAGCTGGCAACAGGCAGCGGAAAGGTACGTCGGCTGGTAGTGCTCCTGAACCACAGGAGACGCGTATGAGCCTGGTGGATATCGCCATTCTTATCCTCAAACTCATTGTTGCAGCACTGCAACTGCTTGATGCTGTTCTGAAATATCTTAAGTAATTCAGATTCAAGCCGCACTAAAGGGGAGCGGGAAACCGCTCCCCTTTTATATTCTGCTTGCAAATGGGTGTCGGATGCGATGCTGGCGGATGTGGCGTTAAGGTTTTATCCCTATTCCGGCAACATTTATTGCCGCTTTTGTTTATATATTCTGCCGTTTTTCTTATTACTATTCCTCATATATATCTGGCTAACATTTATCAATGTGATAGATTTCTCTCCCGCATTTATTCGAATGCGTAGTAACTTATTCTAAATATATTTTTATAAGCGTCTGTGATAATGAAAAGGCATAGAAACGTCAATTTATTATTGATGTTGGTATTACTCGTGGCCGTCGGTCAGATGGCGCAAACTATTTATATTCCTGCTATTGCCGATATGGCGCGCGATCTCAACGTCCGTGAAGGGGCGGTGCAGAGCGTAATGGGCGCTTATCTGCTGACCTACGGTGTCTCACAACTATTTTATGGCCCAATTTCCGACAGGGTAGGTCGCCGCCCGGTGATCCTCATCGGAATGTCCATTTTTATGTTAGCAACGCTGGTTGCGGTCACCACCTCCAGCCTGACGGTATTGATTACTGCCAGCGCAATGCAAGGGATGGGAACCGGTGTCGGTGGTGTGATGGCGCGTACATTGCCGCGTGATTTGTATGAACGGACACAGCTACGCCACGCTAATAGCATGTTAAATATGGGTATTCTCGTCAGCCCTTTGCTCGCACCACTCATTGGCGGTCTACTGGATACCATGTGGAACTGGCGAGCCTGTTACCTGTTTTTACTGGTGCTTTGTGCTGGTGTGACCTTTAGTATGGCACGCTGGATGCCAGAAACGCGCCCTGTCGATGCACCGCGTACGCGTCTGCTCACCAGCTATAAAACGCTCTTTGGAAATGGCGGTTTTAACTGCTATTTACTGATGCTGATTGGCGGTCTGGCAGGGATTGCCGCTTTCGAAGCCTGTTCTGGGGTGCTGATGGGCGCAGTATTAGGGCTGAGCAGTATGACGGTCAGTATTTTGTTTATTCTGCCAATTCCGGCGGCATTTTTCGGTGCATGGTTTGCCGGACGCCCGAATAAACGGTTCTCTTCGTTAATGTGGCAGTCCGTTATCTGTTGCCTGCTGGCAGGACTGATGATGTGGATCCCCAGCTGGTTTGGCGTAATGAGTGTCTGGACACTGCTCGTTCCCGCAGCATTGTTCTTTTTCGGTGCCGGGATGCTGTTTCCGCTGGCAACCAGCGGCGCGATGGAGCCTTTCCCCTTCCTGGCGGGCACGGCTGGCGCACTGGTCGGCGGTCTGCAAAACATTGGTTCCGGCGTGCTGGCGTCGCTCTCCGCGATGCTGCCGCAAACCGGCCAGGGAAGCCTGGGGCTATTGATGACCTTAATGGGAATGTTAATTGTGCTGTGCTGGCTGCCGCTGGCGACGCGGATGTCGCAGCAGGGACAGCCCGTTTAACTTACGTCACCACAGCATCGTCATCAGCTCCACAGGAGAACGATGCTGCTTTATCAAGTCGCGCATTACCCGCATGTGCGGCGCGGAGTGGGAATAAAAAGCCTGATAGCCAGCACAAAGTACCTTATCCGGCTGACCATCCCCGGCATGAGGGCAAAGGAGATACCAGTCACACTCCTGACACCCCCTCTGTGGTTGTTGGCTTTCGTTCCCGCACCATTTTTGCAGCGTGACATCAAAAAGCTCGATTGATATACGACTGATATCTGTCCGCACCCAACACTCGAACAGGGCGATTAAAAATTGTCCCCATAACTCGGTTGTCACCGACGCTGCCGTCAGCTCGCCTCGGTCATTAAATTCTATATGGGGAATGAGTTGCACGGCGCGGATGCCCCTCTGTTTTAAATTCTTATAAAAATCACCTGGTTGTAATGTATCTTTATACTCTACAACCAGTTTATGCCTGTCCTCTTTAGCATCTATAACCTGACTTCCTGTCATGTGATTCTCTCAATTAATACGATAAGTTGGTGTATATGCGTAACAGCAAACAGTATTGCGAGAGATAACACCGCGAGGGAGATCATAAATTTGTCACGGATTACGCAAATTTGGGAAAAATCGCTATTAGCCACATCCATTAAATTACGATTTCGTGTATAGCGCCAGAGGATTAGTGCCACAAGGGCGAGGATGCCAATAGAAATCCAGAACAATATGCCTGACTGGTGCCAGTTATGTTTGATTGCCAGCGCCATCAACGCACCGTAGCCCAGCATGGTACGAAACCATGCCAGCGATGTGCGTTCCGGCTGAAGGCCTGGGTCGGCAATCCGTCTGGCTTTGCGGCTATCCGGCATACAACACCAGTCCCATAACGACCACCGCCACGATCATCAATATTAAGCTGATGATTAATAAGCTGTTTGTGTAGGGTAAATCTTCTTTCAGACGCATCGCTTTTTCATTGCGTAACCAGCGCAGGTAGCCATACATTGCCAGTCCGCCAGAAAATAAGCATAGCAATAACGCCAGCAGCTCGCGAATGACGGGCGTGGCGAAGTCTGGCGCAAGTTGATCCAGCCCCACACCTGCTGCCAGAAACCCTAATGCAGTACGGATCCACGCCAGAAATGTACGTTCATTAGCCAATGAAAAGCGGTAATCAGGCGCTTCTCCGAGGCGGGAAATTTTCATTGTTGCTCCTTTGCAATTTCACAATAGCGATGTTTTATCCGTCTCTTTTTAGGAATTTCGGTTGATGTTTTCTTTCCTGACCGGCGGCTCGATGATGTTCAGAAATACCAGGTGGAGTGCCATTTACGGCGACTCCACCCGGAAAAGAGTTAACCGATACTCCAGAAGAGCACCGCCAGTAATTGGGGGGTGATAATGCGCAGGAACATGACTAACGGATAGACCGTGGCGTAAGAGAGCGCCGCCGCACCGCTGGTAGGATGAAGATTATTGGCAAACGCCAGCGCCGGAGGATCGGTCATAGAGCCAGCCAACATCCCGCACATCGAGAGATAATTCATTTTGGCTAACATCCGCGCCAGAATGCCGACTGTAATCAGCGGAACAGCGGTGATCAGGGCACCATAACCAATCCAGCTTAGTCCTTCGCCATTGACCAGGGTATCGACAAAATTCCCACCGGATTTCAGACCCACTACCGAGAGGAACAGTACGATCCCCAGCTCCCGCAGCGCGAGGTTGGCGCTTGGTGGCATAAACCAGTACAGCTTGCCGATACTGCCAATACGCCCAAGGATCAGCGCCATAATCAGCGGCCCCCCCGCCAGCCCCAGCTTCAATGCCGCCGGGAATCCAGGCACAAACACGGGAATGGAGCCTAACAACACGCCAAGACCGATACCAATAAACACCGGTAACATCTGAACCTGTTGCAGTTTTTGCTGCGCATTACCTAATACATTGGCAACGGCATCAATAGCAGAAGGCCGCCCCACCAGGTTGAGGATATCGCCAAATTGCAGGCTAATATCGCCACTGGCGACCAGTTCAACCCCGGCACGGTTCAGGCGCGAGATAACAACGTCATAGCGTTCTTTAAAGTGCAGGTCGCGAATACGTTTACCGAGCACATTTTCATTGGTGACCACCACGCGTTCGACGCGCAAATCGGTGCCTTTCGTTGATAGCGAAGTATCCACCTCCTGACCAATCACCAACTGTGCATTATGCAAATCCGCAGGCTGTCCCACCAGATGCAGCAAATCGCCAAGTTGGATAATGGTATCTGGCGAAGGTACTTTTAGGGTTTCTTCTCGTTTCAATCGTGAGCAGATAACTTTATCGCCATTAAGAATTGGCACATCTTTAATGGCTAAATTATGCAAATTAGGGTTTTCAACACGGATGTTAATCGTCCTGATTAGCGCACCGCCGTTGGTTCGCGTGGACTCGTGCTGCTGGGCCTCAGTCTCAACATTGACGCGGAAAATAACCCGCAGCATCCACATGGTGAACAAAATCCCACAAATGCCGAATGGATACGCCATCGCGTAACTCATCCCCATCTGATCGACCATCTCCATCGGTGTGCCGAGGTCGCGTAAGATTTGCTGACCTGCCCCCAATGCTGGCGTATTGGTGACCGCGCCAGAGAAAATCCCCAGCACCACAGGCAGTGGAATATCGAAAAGTTTATGCAAGATTGCAGTAACCAGACCGCCGATAATGACTATCAGAACAGCAAACAAGTTGAGGCGTAACCCGGAGACGCGCAATGAGGCAAAGAAGCCCGGCCCCACCTGAATCCCGATGGTATAAACAAACAGGATCAGGCCAAATTCCTGGATAACATGCAGCATATCGCTACTTAATGTCATCCCAGCCTGAGAAACGAAATGGCCGACGATGATCCCACCAAACAGCACGCCGCCAATGCCTAATCCTATGCCGCGAAACTTGACGTTGCCGATAAACAAACCGACGACCGCCACCAAAGCCAGAATACTGACTGTTAATGCTATATCACTCATCGTCCATTTCTCTTGAAATAACATTTTAATTACCAGGGATTATGGCTGAATCGGTGAAGCAGATTTGCCTTATGGCGCACATTATCACGGGAAAGAGAGTGCCGGAACATCTTAACCTGACGAAAATTAATACAGAGTTGAAGATGGTTGATAAAAAAAGCCCCACCAGGCTGGCGGGGCAAAAAGAATAGCTAATTAGCTATTTAACGCGGGACGTTCGCTGATAGCGATACGCTGCGCAGCGATGGGTTCAGGCTCATTACGAATTAAATCAATATGCAGCAAACCATTAACGAAGGTTGCGCCAGAGACTTCCATATTTTCAGCCAGCGTAAAGCTCAGACTAAATGGCTGATTCATAAGCCCTTGATGCAACCATTTTTTCTCTTCTTTTGGCTGCTCAGGCGTGCCTTTTACGCTCAGGCGCGTACCTTCCAGTTGAATCTCTAAATCTTCCTGACGGAAACCAGCCAACGCCAGGGTTATGCGGTAGTGGTTATCGTCGCTTTTCTCAATGTTGTACGGCGGGAAGCTCTGGCTTTCACCGGCGTTTTGCAATGCGTTAGCCAGTTTGTCAAAACCGATCCATTGACGCATCAGTGGGGATAAATCGAAGTTACGCATAGTCATTTCTCCTTCTAAGAAGCGAGTAAGTACCTGCAAATCCGAAGATTCGCATATGCTCCCTGACGGCGAGCATGGAAATGTCAGGCCGCGCCTGGCGGCCTTAGAGAATTAGTTGATTTCGATACGGCGCGGTTTTTTCGCTTCCGGAATCACGCGTTCAAGATCGATATACAGCAGCCCGTTCACCAGGTTAGCGCCACGAACATGAATGTTCTCGGCTAACTGGAATTTGCGTTCGAAGTTGCGTTCTGCGATGCCCTGGTACAGATAGGTGCGCTCTTTTTGTTCGTCAGCATGGGCACCTTTCACCACCAACAGATTGTCCTGGGCGGTAATTTCCAGTTCACTCTCAGCAAACCCCGCGACAGCGATAGCAATGCGGTAATGGTTTTCGTCTACCAGCTCAACGTTATACGGAGGGTAGCCACCATTACTCTGGCTCTGGTTGTTTTCTAAGTGGTTAAACAAACGGTCAAATCCAATAGCAGAACGGTAAAGCGGGGACAAATCAAAGTTACGCATAATCAATAGCTCCTGAAATCAGCGAGAATATAAGACCTTCCACAATGGACAGGTCGGGTAGCCAGAACACCCATCAGGCGCGCTCTCATCAGTTACGGTATAAAAATGGGTCTGGATATGCACTTTTCAAGCCTTTCCAACGGACTTTTTTTTGCAGTTTGTGGTCTATTGCATAGACTGGAGGACAGCACGAAACGTTAAAGTGCGATAGCCGCCACAGTGCGACATGATGATGATGTTATTTTCGGCAAGGGATCGCTATAACACATCATGCCAACACCCACGATTAACAGATGAATTTATTATGATAAGAAATGTGTTGTTAGCGTCCATGATATGCAGCGGAATGACATTACTCGGAGGATGCTCCAGCGTAATGTCCCATACCGGAGGTAAGGAGGGAACGTATCCCGGCACCCGCGCCAGTGTCACCATGATTGGCGATGACACAACAAACTGGGGAACCAAATCGCTGGCGATTCTCGATATGCCATTTACCGCAGTCATGGACACACTTTTGCTGCCGTGGGATGCGTTCCGCAAAGACAGTTCGGTGCGCTCGCGCGTGGAAAAAAGCGAAGCCGACGCGCAAGCCATCAATGCCGTTATTCCACCAGCCAGAATGCCAGCGAACTGACTAGCGACCCGTTTCGGTGATCCACAGCTGACCTGCTTCCATCCACGCCAGCCATTTACCGTCCGGCGAGAAGACCGCGGCGTCTGCCGAAGGTGGGTTGGCGTGATTATCAGTTAAATACTCAACTTCACCGCTTTGCGCATGTACGCAGGCAATGCGGTTATCCAGCACAACTCCCAGCCACTCTCCTGATGGATGCCAGTTAAATGCAGACTGGATATCCGTTTTGTTATGGGTTAACTGGCGCGGCTCGCCTCCCTGTGGCGAGATAAGCCACAGTTGCACAATGCCGTTATCATCACGCATTAAAAACGCGATTTGCGTACCCTGTGGATTACAGCGCACCCAGTGGCGCGGGACGTTGACTAACCCCGGATAAGCCCGATGGTGTGTAAAGGTTAAACGTCGCTGCACGACGCCACGCGGCGGCGCGGGCAGGGTTGTTTCCGTTCCGCTTAACGGCGCACCACCAGCTGCTTTCCAGCCAGCTTCATCTTGCGGTAACTCAACGATAAACAGCTCCGGTACTTTCTCGCCCTTTGGCGAAAGCGTGTCGCCAATAAACGCCAGCGCGTGATTTCCTACCCATCCCTCTTCATAAGCGCGATTGATTTCATCACTGCCAGGCTGCGGCGCGGGCGTAGTTTTACTCACCAGCACGCACCAGTGGCTACCGCTGTATTCACGCGGATGCTGCTTTTGTACGTTGACCGGGCCAAACGGTACGGCAACCCCGACGTTTCGCAAATCCAGCGCCGAATCGAGTTCATGCATTACATGGTCGTTATAGGTAAAACTCACCATTTCACCGTTCGGGCTAAAAACATGCACATGGCTGCCGCCGCGTAGCGCCCCTGGGGTGTACGGAACGGTAATATCCATTGCATCGAGATTACTCACCTTTCCACTTTCAACAATCACGCCACGGCGGTGATGGAAATCGTAATGCCATGTTTCATCAGGATTTTCAGGGCCGTGGATGAAGACATATTTCTCTGACTTCGGATGAACGGTCACCACGCCGACGTGTGCGCCCTGTGACGCCCGGTAGATAACCTCGACCTCGCCGGTATGGATATTCACGCGCTCAATGGTCTCGCCGGTAAACGACGCGCCAGAAGGACGCACATCAAACACCAGCCACTGGCTGTCGGGTGTCCAGGTATTGGTATTGGTGAGCAGGTGATTTCGTGAAGCGTTGGTGAGTTGTTTCATGGCGTGATCCTGATACAAAACGTTTCCCGCCATCATACTTCACAAGGACTTCACTTTCAGACAATAGTCTTTTGCCATCGTGATGAATGTGAGTAAAAAGATGGAACATTTCGACGTGGCGATTATTGGCCTCGGCCCGGCGGGGTCGGCGTTGGCGCGGCAGTTAGCAGGCAAAATGCAGGTGATCGCGCTGGATAAAAAGCACCAGTGCGGTACTGAAGGTTTCAGCAAGCCTTGTGGTGGTCTGCTGGCACCGGACGCGCAGCGTTCTTTTATTCGCGATGGACTGACGCTTCCTGTCGATGTGATCGCCAATCCGCAGATTTTCAGCGTCAAAACCGTCGACGTCGCCGCATCGCTCACGCGTAACTACCAGCGGAGCTATATCAATATTAATCGCCATGCCTTCGACTTGTGGATGAAGTCGCTGATCCCCGCCAGCGTTGAGGTTTACCACGACAGCCTGTGTCGAAAAATCTGGCGTGAGGATGATAAATGGCATGTCATTTTTCGTGCAGACGGCTGGGAGCAGCATATTACCGCCCGTTATCTGGTGGGTGCCGATGGCGCAAACTCGATGGTGCGGCGACATCTTTATCCGGATCATCAGATTCGTAAATATGTCGCTATCCAGCAGTGGTTCGCAGAGAAGCATCCGGTGCCGTTCTACTCCTGCATCTTTGATAATGCGATAACGGACTGTTATTCATGGAGTATCAGCAAAGACGGTTATTTTATCTTTGGCGGTGCCTATCCAATGAAAGACGGTCAGGCGCGTTTCGCGGCGCTGAAAGAGAAAATGAACGCCTTTCAGTTCCAGTTTGGCAAAGCGGTGAAAAGTGAAAAATGCACGGTGCTGTTTCCCTCACGCTGGCAGGATTTTGTCTGCGGTAAGGACAACGCCTTTCTGATTGGCGAAGCGGCGGGATTTATCAGCGCCAGCTCGCTGGAGGGGATTAGCTATGCGCTGGATAGCGCAGAGATTCTGCGTTCGGTGTTACTGAAGCAGCCGGAGAAGAGCAACGCCGCTTACTGGCGCGCCACCCGCAAACTGCGTTTAAAACTCTTCGGCAAGATAGTAAAAAGCCGATGCTTGACTGCACCTGCCTTAAGAAAGTGGATTATGCGCAGTGGTGTGGCGCATATTCCACAGTTGAAAGATTATCCAACGCGCTTCACATCGCCCACCAGCAGGATGTAAGAGAGCGCGCCAATCAACGCGACGGCGGAGATATAAACCAGTGCCGGGGCGAAGCCATAGCCTTGCAACAGATATTAGTCCACAAAAGAACACCTCATAAGAAAAGGTCTTATATCGGGCAGAAATCTGAAAAGGGAGATCAGGCGCTAAACAGGAGGGAAAGAAGAGTATGCTTTCAACGGCTTAGCGATCTTGTTTAAAGGATTAATCATGGATTTGAATTTTAAGGGATTTTTTAAGGCTGCCGGTTTATTCCCACTGGCGCTGATGCTTTCGGGCTGTATCTCGTATGCCCTGGTTTCCCATACCGCAAAGGGTACTTCAGGAAAGTATCAATCGCAGTCAGACACCATCACGGGGCTATCGCAGGCAAAGGATAGTAATGGAACAAAAGGCTATGTTTTTGTAGGGGAATCGCTGGATTACCTTATCACTGATGGTGCCGATGACATCGTTAAGATGCTCAATGATCCAGCACTTAACCGGCACAATATTCAGGTTGCTGATGACGCAAGATTTGTTTTAAATGCGGGGAAAAAGAAATTTACCGGCACAATATCGCTTTACTACTACTGGAATAACGAAGAAGAAAAGGCACTGGCAACGCATTATGATTTTGCCTGTGGTGTTCAACACTGTACTAGGTCACTGGAAAACCTAAAAGGCACAATCCATGAGAAAAATAAAAACATGGATTACTCAAAGGTGATGGCGTTCTACCATCCATTTAAAGTGCGATTTTATGAATACTATTCACCCAGAGGCATTCCGGATGGTGTTTCCGCAGCATTACTGCCAGTGACTGTTACGCTGGACATCATTACTGCACCGCTGCAATTTCTGGTTGTATATGCAGTAAACCAATAATCAGTAAGCGGGCAAACGCGTTTATGCTGTTTGCCCGCTTACTGATTAATTCAGCACATACTTTTCGATTGCAAACGCCACGCCATCTTCAAGGTTGGATTTAGTGACAAAGTTCGCCACTTCTTTCACCGAAGGAATAGCGTTATCCATCGCCACACCAACGCCTGCGTATTCAATCATTGCGATGTCGTTTTCCTGATCGCCAATCGCCATAATTTCTTCCGGTTTAATGCCAAGCACTTCCGCCAGCGATTTCACGCCAGTGCCTTTATTGACGCGTTTATCGAGGATTTCGAGGAAGTACGGCGCACTTTTCAGCACGGTGTATTTCTCTTTTACTTCCTGCGGAATGCGCGCGATGGCATGGTCGAGGATGGCGGGTTCATCAATCATCATCACTTTCAGGAACTGGGTGTCAGGGTTCATTTTCTCCGCCTCGCAGAACACCAGCGGAATGGTGGCAACAAATGATTCGTGCACCGTGTAATAGCTGATGTCACGGTTGGCGGTGTACAGCGTGGTGCGATCCAGCGCGTGGAAATGGGAACCGACTTCACGAGAGAGTTTTTCCAGGAAACGGTAGTCATCATAGCTCAGGGCTGTTTGCGCCACGGTGCTACCATCAGCGGCTTTCTGCACCAGCGCGCCATTGTAAGTAATGCAGTAGTCGCCCGGCTGTTCCATATGCAGTTCTTTCAGGTAGTTGTGAACGCCTGCATAAGGGCGCCCCGTCGTCAGTACGACATTCACGCCACGGGCGCGAGCTGCGGCAATCGCATTTTTAACGGCGGGTGAAATGGTGTGATCGGGCAGCAGAAGGGTGCCATCCATATCGATAGCAATGAGTTTGATAGCCATGAGTTCCCCAGGTAGATTGGTTCCTGACTCATGCTAACGCGATTCCGCTCAAAAATCAGTACAACACCCGAGGGAAAAGGGGGATGCAACGCGTGTTGCGTGCTCCCCTTTTGCTTAGCGGAAGAGTTTCCCTTTCAGCAACTCCATGCCTGCGGAAAGCAGATCGTTATTGGCTTGTGGTGACACTTCACCCTGCGGTGAAAGAGCATCAATAATCTTCGGCAATTGTTCCGCCAGTAAGCTGGAAGCAGCACGGGTATCTACGCCGAGTTTTTGCCCGAGATCGGACACCGCGTTTGTGCCGAGCGCCGACTCCAGTTGCTCGCCGCTCACCGGCTGATTGCCCTGTTGATTACTCAACCAGGTTGAGAGAATGGCACCTAAACCGCCACTTTGCAGTTTTTCCAGCAGCACCTGGATGCCTCCCTGTTCCTCAACCCAACTTAAAATCGCCTGATATTTTCCCGCATCGCCTTTCAGAAAGGCACCGACAACTTCATCAAAAAGCCCCATGATATTCACCTGTAAAGCGTTACGTGTTGACTCAAAAAGTATAGTTCTGCGGGATGATAATTGCGGATTGCAGAAATAAAAAGAGCGGAGATCATCTCCGCCCTTTTATTACTTATAGCTTCTTGCCGGATGCGGCATGAACGCCTTATCCGGCCCACAAAACATTGCAAATTCAATATATTGCAGAAGTTTCGTAGGCCTGATAAGCGTAGCGCATCAGGCACGCTCGCATTTTAAATATCGATATTCGCCGCTTTCAGGGCGTTTTCTTCGATAAACGCACGGCGCGGTTCTACGGCGTCGCCCATCAGCGTGGTGAACAATTGGTCGGCGGCAATCGCATCTTTAACGGTAACGCGCAGCATACGGCGGCTTTCCGGATCCATTGTGGTTTCCCACAACTGTTCCGGGTTCATCTCGCCCAGACCTTTATAACGCTGGATGGAGAGGCCGCGACGGGACTCTTTCACCAGCCAGTCCAGCGCCTGCTCGAAGCTGGCTACCGGCTGACGACGCTCGCCACGTTCGATAAACGCATCATCTTCCAGCAGACCGCGCAGTTTCTCGCCCAGCGTGCAGATACGACGATATTCGCCGCCGGTGATAAACTCGTGATCCAGCGGATAGTCAGTATCCACGCCGTGGGTACGCACGCGAACAATCGGCTCGAACAGGTTTTTCTCGGCATTGGTGTGGACATCAAACTTCCACTGGCTGCCGTGCTGTTCTTTGTCGTTCAGTTCGCTGACCAGCGCGTTCACCCAGCGGGTAACAGTCTGCTCATCAGAGAGGTCGGCTTCCGTCAGCGTCGGCTGATAGATAAGCTCTTTCAGCATTGCTTTCGGATAGCGACGTTCCATGCGAACGATCATTTTCTGCGCCGCATTGTACTCCGACACCAGTTTTTCTAACGCTTCACCAGCTAAAGCTGGTGCATTGGCGTTGGTATGCAAAGATGCACCATCCAGAGCGATAGAAATTTGGTACTGATCCATCGCTTCATCGTCTTTAATGTACTGCTCCTGCTTGCCTTTCTTCACTTTGTACAGCGGCGGCTGAGCAATGTAGACATGACCGCGTTCGATGATTTCCGGCATCTGACGATAGAAGAAGGTCAACAGCAATGTACGAATGTGCGAGCCGTCGACGTCCGCATCGGTCATGATAATGATGCTGTGATAACGCAGTTTGTCCGGATTGTATTCGTCACGACCAATACCACAACCAAGTGCGGTGATAAGCGTCGCCACTTCCTGGGAAGCAAGCATCTTATCGAAACGGGCTTTCTCAACGTTGAGGATTTTACCCTTCAGCGGCAGAATCGCCTGGTTCTTGCGGTTACGCCCCTGCTTCGCAGAGCCGCCCGCAGAGTCCCCTTCCACAAGGTACAGTTCGGAAAGCGCCGGGTCGCGCTCCTGACAGTCCGCCAGTTTGCCCGGCAGGCCAGCTAAGTCCAGCGCGCCTTTACGACGGGTCATTTCACGGGCGCGACGCGCAGCTTCACGCGCACGAGCGGCATCAATGATTTTGCCGACCACGATTTTCGCGTCGGTTGGGTTTTCCAGCAGGTATTCTGCCAGCAGTTCGTTCATCTGCTGTTCTACCGCCGATTTCACCTCAGAAGAAACCAGTTTGTCTTTGGTCTGGGAGGAAAATTTCGGATCCGGCACTTTCACGGAAACGACCGCAATCAGGCCTTCACGCGCATCGTCACCGGTGGCGCTGACTTTGGCTTTTTTGCTGTAGCCTTCTTTGTCCATGTAGGCGTTCAGGGTACGGGTCATCGCCGCACGGAAGCCTGCCAGGTGAGTACCGCCGTCACGCTGCGGAATGTTGTTAGTAAAGCAGTAGATGTTTTCCTGGAAGCCATCGTTCCACTGCAATGCCACTTCGACGCCAATACCGTCTTTTTCGGTGGAGAAGTAGAAGATATTCGGGTGGATCGGCGTTTTGTTCTTGTTCAGATATTCAACGAACGCCTTGATGCCGCCTTCATAGTGGAAGTGGTCTTCTTTGCCGTCGCGCTTGTCGCGCAGACGAATGGAAACGCCGGAGTTGAGGAACGACAACTCACGCAGACGTTTCGCCAGAATTTCATATTCAAACTCGGTCACATTGGTGAACGTTTCGAGGCTTGGCCAGAAACGAACCATAGTGCCGGTTTTATCAGTATCGCCGGTAACCGCCAGCGGTGCCTGCGGTACGCCGTGCTCGTAGATCTGACGGTGAATTTTACCTTCACGCTGGATAACCAGCTCCAGTTTTTGCGACAGGGCGTTTACTACCGAAACACCAACGCCGTGCAGACCGCCGGACACTTTATAGGAGTTATCGTCAAATTTACCGCCCGCGTGCAGGACGGTCATGATCACTTCCGCCGCCGATACGCCCTCTTCCGGGTGAATACCGGTCGGAATGCCGCGCCCATCATCCTGTACAGAGACAGAGTTATCGGCGTGAATGGTGACGATAATTTCTTTACAGTGACCCGCGAGCGCTTCGTCGATAGCGTTATCTACCACCTCGAATACCATGTGGTGCAGACCGGTGCCGTCATCCGTGTCGCCGATATACATACCAGGGCGCTTACGCACCGCATCCAGCCCTTTCAGGACTTTGATACTGGAGGAGTCATAAGAATTCGACATCAACGTTTCTCGCTCATTTATACTTGGGTTAATCCGTTATTTTACCCTTTTCCACGGTAAACATCTTCGAATTTTCGTCCGACATGTCTATAACGTGTTCAGCACTTATCGCACTGACAAAGACCTGTGATTGCGTCGCTTTTAAGCGACTGGCAAGCAGTCCGCGACGCTCATCATCAAGCTCAGAGGCAAAATCATCTATCAGGTAGAGACACCGCCGCCCGCTTTCACGGGTGAGGAACTCTCCTTGCGCCAGACGTAAGGCGCACATCAGCAGCTTTAGCTGCCCACGCGATAAGGTATCTTCCACCGGCGCACCGTCGGCGCGAATGCGTAAGTCCGCTTTGTGCGGGCCGTGCGCAGTGTAGGTTAGCTGGCGATCGCGTTCAAAATTACGTTCCAGCACCTCAGCGTATTCTGTCTCTTTCTCCCAGCCGCGCTGAAAAGAGAAAGTCAGAGAAAACTCCGGGAGAAATTGCTTACAGGTATCGGCCATATCGGCGGCGATACCGGCGCTGTACTGGGCGCGCCAGGTGCTGATTTGCTCCGCCAGCGGGATCAGTTCTTTATCCCACGGGCGTAGCTGCTCGTAACGAGTCACCTGACGCAGCGCCGCATTGCGCTGCTTGAGCAAACGCTTGAGATTGCTCCAGGCGGTGAAAAATCCAGGTTCGTTGTGAAAGCATCCCCAGTCGAGGAATGCTCTTCTGTATTTCGGGCCGCCGTTGAGTAAAGTAAACCCTTCTGGCGTTATCAGTTGCATCGGCATCAGATGCGCCAGCTCCGCAACTTTATGCCCGTCAGTACCGTCAATGCGGACTTTGCTGTCGCCCTGTTTATCTTTGGTTAAGCCAATTGCCGTCTCACGCTCTTCGCCCTGTAATCGCCCGTGGAGAATAAACGCCTCCTGCTCATGGCGAATGACGCGACCAATCTGCAAACTACGAAACGCCCGACCGTGACCGAGCGTATAGATGGCTTCCAGCACGCTGGTTTTGCCACTGCCGTTGGCACCCACCAGAAAGTTAAAGCCAGGAGATAAAGCGAGATCCGCGTTTTCGATATTGCGGAAATCGCGGATCAACAAGCGGGTGAGGGACATTACAGTCTCATTGGCATGACAACATAGGCAGCCGACTGTGATGCGGCATCTTCAATCTGCACGCTGGAAACCGAATCGGTCAGCATCATACGCACGTTTTCGCATTTCAGCGCGTTCAGAACATCCAGCACATAGCTAACGTTGAAGCCGATTTCCATTTCTGCACCGCTATAGGTGACGTCGAGGATCTCTTCCGCTTCTTCCTGTTCCGGGTTGTTGGCGGTAATTTTCAACTGGTTTTCACTGACATACAGGCGCACACCACGGAATTTCTCGTTAGAGAGAATCGCCGCACGAGCAAACGCCTGTTTGAGCAGATCACAGCCAGCTTCCAGATGTTTATCCGGGTTCTTCGGCAGAACTCGACGGTAATCCGGGAAACGACCGTCCACCAGTTTGGAGGTGAAGATAAAGTCGCCAACGTGGGCGCGAATGTTGTTGCTGCCAATCTGCACGCGCAGCGGATTGTCGCCACCGTCGAGCATACGCATTAGTTCAATCACACCTTTACGCGGCACAATCACCGAATGGCTTGGCAAAGACTGACCAATCGGCATTGAGCAGACCGCCAGACGGTGACCGTCGGTCGCCACGGTACGCAGTTCTTCGCCTTCGGTTTCGAACAACATACCGTTTAAATAATAGCGAACGTCCTGATGCGCCATTGAAAACTGGGTCGCTTCAATCAGACGCTTCATCGTCGCCTGCGGCAGGGTAAATTCGACTTCGCTCTGCCAGTCATCGAGGTTCGGGAAATCCGCCGCTGGTAGGGTAGACAGCGAAAAACGGCTACGCCCGGAGCGCACCAGCATCCGCTCACCTTCCAGTTGCACGGCAATTTCCGCGCCTTCAGGCAGACCACGGCAGATATCAAAGAATTTGCGCGCCGGAACGGTCGTCGCCCCTGGTTCGTGCGGCTGAATCAGCGCAACACGTGCCACCATTTCCATCTCGAGATCTGTACCGGTCAGCGACAACGTACCGTCAGCAACCTGTAACAGCAGATTACCGAGAATCGGTAGCGTAGGACGACCACCTAACGGACCGCTCACCTGTTGTAGCGGTTTTAATAAATGCTCACGTTCTACGGTAAATTTCATAGGATTAAGATGACAATGTTCTGATTAAATTTGAAAAATCTTCTTTGATATCATGGCTTTCTTCACGCAACTGCTCGATCTTACGGCAAGCATGAAGCACCGTCGTGTGGTCACGACCACCAAACGCATCGCCGATCTCTGGCAGACTGTGGTTAGTCAGCTCTTTCGCCAGCGCCATCGCCATCTGGCGCGGACGCGCCACCGAGCGAGATCGACGCTTGGAAAGGAGATCCGCGACTTTGATCTTGTAGTACTCCGCCACCGTCTTTTGAATATTGTCGATGGTGACCAGTTTTTCCTGCAATGCCAGCAAATCGCGCAGCGCCTCACGCACGAAGTCGATGGTGATCGCCCGTCCGGTAAAGTTAGCGTTAGCAATGACGCGGTTCAGTGCCCCTTCCAGCTCACGCACGTTAGATCGTAGACGCTTGGCGATAAAGAACGCCACTTCGCCCGGCAAACGAATGTCGTTTTCGTCGGCCTTTTTCATCAGGATCGCCACGCGGGTTTCCAGCTCTGGCGGTTCGATCGCCACAGTCAGTCCCCAGCCAAAGCGGGATTTCAAACGATCCTCAACGCCGTTGATCTCTTTCGGATAGCGATCCGAGGTGAGAATGATCTGCTGATTACCTTCAAGCAGGGCGTTGAAGGTGTGGAAAAACTCTTCCTGGGATCGTTCTTTATTAGCAAAAAACTGAATATCGTCGATCAGCAGCGCATCTACGGAACGGTAGTAGCGTTTAAACTCTTCAATCGCGTTGTTTTGCAGAGCTTTTACCATGTCCTGCACAAAACGTTCGGAGTGCATATAAACCACTTTGGCATTGGGCTTGCGCGCCATAATGCCATTGCCCACCGCATGGAGCAGGTGAGTTTTCCCCAGCCCCGTGCCGCCATAAAGGAACAGCGGGTTATAGGCGCCGCCAGGGTTGTCTGCCACCTGGCGAGCCGCCGCGCGCGCCAGTTGGTTAGATTTACCTTCGACGAAGTTATCAAATGTATGTTTAACGTTAACGTTGGAACGATAGGTCGGTTCTGCCGGAGCCGGAACGTTATCCCAACCCGAGCGCGCCGCAGGTGCAGCACGTTGCGGTTGCACCTGAGCGGCCTGAGCTAGTGCAACGGTGTTACTGGCAGGGACTTTCAGCGTTTGTGTCACGGGCTTTGTGCCCACTTCAAAACGCAGCTGTGGGGCATCCGCTCCGCAGAAACTGGTTAGCAGTCCATTGATATTATTGAGGTACTTGTCCCGTACCCAGTCGAGGACAAAACGGTTTGGCGCGTACAAGGCCAGCGTGTTATCGCTCAGTTCCGCCTGCAATGGGCGTATCCACATACTAAATTCTGTGGCTGGTAACTCATCCTGCAATCGGGCAAGACACTGCTGCCAAAGCGAAAGTGACACGGCGGACTCCACTCGAACAAAAGTCGATTATGACTAAGGCTGAAACATTCATGATTGTTGACGCACGTCGAAAAGACCCTGCATGAGGGTGACGCACGAACCGCTGTCTGCGGTTATATGCCCGATCAAGATCCTGCAAAACGATCGGGACCGAGGATCATAGCCTAAACTGCGCAAGAGATCTTCTGTTTCTCACAGATTTTCCCGATTTATCCACAGGACTTTCCAGAACCCGTTAAGTGTAAACGATCCAGGCGCAAGGCGGGCACGATTTAGGCCGCATATTGGAAAATTTAATGACCATAAACAAAATTAGTCTTAATCGATCTAATAAAGATCCTGAGCGATCCTTGCGCTTTACCTGGTAGCCCGTATAATCCTCCACCCGGCGCGCAATGCTGGTTTTCACCGGTATACAGTTGCACTTTTTCCCTGTGAAAAGGTGCGGAAAAGCGCGGTAAATAAGGAAAGAGAATTGACTCCGGAGTGTACAATTATTACAATCCGGCCTCTTTAATCACCCATGGCTTCGGTGTCCATCGTTCGATTTTCGGACGGATATCCAATAAAGCCATTGAATTTATTCAAGTTTAGGTAGAAATCGCCATGAAACGCACTTTTCAACCGTCTGTACTGAAGCGCAACCGTTCTCACGGCTTCCGTGCTCGTATGGCTACTAAAAATGGTCGTCAGGTACTGGCACGTCGTCGTGCTAAAGGCCGTGCTCGTCTGACCGTTTCTAAGTAATAAAGCTAACCCCTGAGTGGTTAAGCTCGCATTTCCCAGGGAGTTACGCTTGTTAACTCCCAGTCAATTCACATTCGTCTTCCAGCAGCCACAACGGGCTGGCACGCCGCAAATCACCATCCTCGGCCGCCTGAATTCGCTGGGGCATCCCCGTATCGGTCTTACAGTCGCCAAGAAAAACGTTCGACGAGCGCATGAACGCAATCGGATTAAACGTCTGACGCGTGAAAGCTTCCGTCTACGCCAACATGAACTCCCGGCTATGGATTTCGTGGTGGTGGCGAAAAAAGGGGTTGCCGACCTCGATAACCGTGCTCTCTCGGAAGCGTTGGAAAAATTATGGCGCCGCCACTGTCGCCTGGCTCGCGGGTCCTGATAGCCCTTATTCGGGTCTACCAACGCCTGATTAGTCCGCTACTCGGGCCGCATTGTCGTTTCACTCCAACCTGTTCAAGCTACGGAATTGAGGCATTGCGCAGGTTTGGAGTGATAAAAGGCAGTTGGTTGACGGTGAAACGCGTATTAAAATGCCACCCTTTACACCCTGGTGGTGACGATCCCGTCCCGCCCGGACCATTTGATACCAGAGAACACTAACGATGGATTCGCAACGCAATCTTTTAGTCATCGCTTTGCTGTTCGTGTCTTTCATGATCTGGCAAGCCTGGGAGCAGGATAAAAACCCGCAACCTCAGGTTCAACAGACCACGCAGACAACGACCACCGCAGCGGGTAGCGCCGCCGACCAGGGCGTACCGGCCAGTGGCCAGGGGAAACTGATTTCGGTTAAAACCGACGTGCTTGATCTGACCATCAACACCCGTGGTGGTGATGTTGAGCAGGCCCTGCTGCCGGCTTACCCGAAAGAACTGAACTCTACCCAGCCGTTCCAGCTGCTGGAAACCTCACCGCAGTTTATTTATCAGGCACAGAGCGGTCTGACCGGTCGTGATGGCCCGGATAACCCGGCTAACGGCCCGCGTCCGCTGTATAACGTCGAAAAAGACGCTTATGTGCTGGCTGAAGGCCAAAACGAACTGCAGGTGCCGATGACGTATACCGACGCGGCAGGCAACACGTTTACCAAAACGTTTGTCCTGAAACGTGGTGATTACGCTGTCAACGTCAACTACAACGTGCAGAACGCTGGCGAAAAACCGCTGGAGATCTCCACCTTTGGTCAGTTGAAGCAATCCATCACTCTGCCACCGCATCTCGATACCGGAAGCAGCAACTTTGCGCTGCATACCTTCCGTGGCGCGGCGTACTCCACGCCTGACGAGAAGTACGAGAAATACAAGTTCGATACTATTGCTGACAACGAAAACCTGAACATCTCTTCGAAAGGTGGTTGGGTTGCGATGCTGCAACAGTATTTCGCAACTGCATGGATCCCGCATAACGACGGCACCAACAACTTCTATACCGCTAATCTGGGTAACGGCATCGCCGCTATCGGCTATAAATCTCAGCCGGTACTGGTTCAGCCTGGTCAGACTGGCGCGATGAACAGCACCCTGTGGGTTGGCCCGGAAATCCAGGACAAAATGGCGGCCGTTGCTCCGCACCTGGATCTGACCGTTGATTACGGTTGGTTGTGGTTCATCTCTCAGCCGCTGTTCAAACTGCTGAAATGGATCCATAGCTTTGTGGGTAACTGGGGCTTCTCCATTATCATCATCACCTTTATCGTTCGTGGCATCATGTACCCGCTGACCAAAGCGCAGTACACCTCCATGGCGAAGATGCGTATGCTGCAGCCGAAGATTCAGGCAATGCGTGAGCGTCTGGGCGATGACAAACAGCGTATCAGCCAGGAAATGATGGCGCTGTACAAAGCTGAGAAGGTTAACCCGCTGGGCGGCTGCTTCCCGCTGCTGATCCAGATGCCAATCTTCCTGGCGTTGTACTACATGCTGATGGGTTCCGTTGAACTGCGTCAGGCACCGTTTGCACTGTGGATCCACGACCTGTCTGCACAGGACCCGTACTACATCCTGCCGATCCTGATGGGCGTAACGATGTTCTTCATTCAGAAGATGTCGCCGACCACCGTGACCGACCCGATGCAGCAGAAGATCATGACCTTTATGCCGGTCATCTTCACCGTGTTCTTCCTGTGGTTCCCGTCAGGTCTGGTGCTGTACTATATCGTCAGCAACCTGGTAACCATTATTCAGCAGCAGCTGATTTACCGTGGTCTGGAAAAACGTGGCCTGCATAGCCGCGAGAAGAAAAAATCCTGATTCGGTGAGTTTTCGCTAAAATAAGGGCGGTCAGTTGACCGCCTTTTTTCTTTTCGTAGTGCGGATAAGCACAGCGCATCCGCCACACAAAGCAACAGGAACATCATGAGCGATAATGACACTATCGTAGCCCAGGCCACGCCTCCTGGACGTGGCGGCGTTGGCATCCTGCGCATCTCCGGCTTCAAAGCCCGTGAAGTTGCCGAAACCGTGCTGGGTAAATTGCCTAAGCCGCGCTACGCCGATTATCTTCCGTTTAAAGACGCCGACGGCAGCGTGCTCGATCAGGGGATTGCGCTATGGTTCCCTGGCCCGAACTCGTTCACCGGTGAAGATGTGCTGGAACTGCAAGGTCATGGCGGTCCGGTGATCCTCGACCTGCTGTTAAAACGTATTCTGACCATTCCTGGCCTGCGGATTGCTCGCCCTGGTGAGTTTTCAGAACGCGCGTTTCTTAACGATAAACTCGATTTAGCCCAGGCCGAAGCGATTGCGGATCTTATCGACGCCAGCTCAGAACAGGCGGCTCGTTCGGCGCTTAACTCACTGCAAGGCGCGTTCTCCGCCCGGGTCAACCATCTGGTGGAAGCCCTCACCCACTTGCGCATTTACGTCGAAGCGGCGATTGATTTCCCCGATGAAGAGATCGATTTCCTCTCCGACGGCAAAATTGAAGCCCAACTCAATGACGTGATTGCCGACCTCGACGCAGTACGCGCCGAAGCACGTCAGGGTAGTCTGCTGCGCGAAGGGATGAAGGTGGTGATTGCCGGGCGCCCAAATGCCGGTAAATCGAGCCTGTTAAACGCGCTGGCAGGCCGTGAAGCGGCAATCGTGACTGATATTGCCGGAACCACGCGCGACGTGCTGCGTGAGCATATTCATATTGACGGGATGCCTCTACATATTATCGATACCGCCGGGCTACGAGAAGCCAGCGACGAAGTGGAACGTATTGGTATCGAGCGCGCGTGGCAGGAAATTGAACAGGCCGATCGCGTGCTGTTTATGGTTGATGGCACGACGACAGACGCCGTTGATCCAGCAGAGATCTGGCCGGAGTTTATCGCCCGTCTGCCTGCAAAACTGCCGATCACCGTGGTGCGCAATAAAGCCGACATTACCGGCGAAACGCTGGGAATGAGCGAAGTGAACGGTCACGCGTTGATTCGTCTCTCTGCAAGGACTGGCGAAGGCGTGGATGTGTTGCGTAACCATCTCAAACAGAGCATGGGTTTCGACACGAATATGGAAGGTGGCTTCCTGGCGCGTCGTCGTCACTTACAGGCGCTGGAACAGGCGGCGGAACATCTACAACAGGGCAAAGCGCAACTGTTGGGAGCCTGGGCAGGTGAACTGCTGGCGGAAGAGTTGCGCCTGGCACAGCAGAACTTAAGCGAAATCACCGGGGAATTTACCTCTGATGATTTGCTGGGGCGGATTTTCTCCAGCTTCTGTATCGGTAAGTAACCCGTACCTACAAAGCCGCATCCTGATTGCCTGATGCGGCTTTGCTTTCTTGTTAGCACTCTTATTATTACTCAACCCTTTTTATAAACCTTAACCTTCTCACGTAACTTATTTTCTTAAAAAAGCATTTAATATTGCTTCGTAATCGTTTGTGATTCGATTCACATTTAAACAATTTCAGAATAGACAAAAATCTTGAGTATTATACTGTAACGTCGTGTCTTTCGAGGATAAGTGCATTATGAATACCTTACATATATGTGTGACCTCAAAGTGGTTTAATATTGACAACAGAATTGTCGATCACCGCCCTTAATTTGCCCTTCTGTAGCCATCATCAGAACCAAACCGAATTAGATTCCATGTGATCTATTTGTTTGCTATATCTTAATTTTGCCTTTTGCAAAGGCTATCTCTCATTTATTTACTTGTTTTAGTAAATGATGGCTCTTGCATATATATCTGGCGAATTAATAGATATTGCAAATGTAATATTCACAGGGATCACTGCAATTAAAATAAATGAAGGATTATGCAATGGAAAACTTTAAACACCTCCCTGAACCGTTCCGCATTCGTGTTATTGAGCCAGTAAAACGTACCACTCGCGCTTATCGTGAAGAAGCGATTATTAAATCCGGTATGAACCCATTTCTGCTGGATAGCGAAGATGTGTTTATCGATTTACTGACCGACAGTGGCACCGGAGCGGTGACGCAGAGTATGCAGGCAGCGATGATGCGCGGCGACGAAGCCTACAGCGGCAGCCGCAGCTACTACGCATTAGCCGAGTCAGTGAAGAATATCTTTGGTTATCAATACACCATTCCGACTCACCAGGGGCGTGGCGCAGAGCAAATCTACATTCCGGTACTGATTAAAAAACGCGAGCAGGAAAAAGGGCTGGATCGCAGCAAAATGGTAGCGTTCTCGAACTATTTCTTCGACACCACTCAGGGGCATAGCCAGATTAACGGCTGTACCGTGCGTAACGTCTATATCAAAGAAGCCTTCGATACGGGCGTGCGTTACGACTTTAAAGGTAACTTTGACCTCGAAGGATTAGAACGCGGTATTGAGGAAGTTGGCCCGAATAACGTGCCATATATCGTTGCTACCATCACCAGTAACTCCGCAGGTGGTCAGCCGGTTTCACTGGCAAATATGAAAGCGATGTACAGCATTGCGAAGAAATATGACATTCCTGTAGTGATGGACTCCGCGCGCTTTGCTGAAAACGCCTATTTCATCAAGCAACGTGAAGCGGAATACAAAGACTGGACTATCGAGCAAATTACCCGCGAAACCTACAAATATGCCGATATGCTGGCAATGTCCGCCAAGAAAGATGCGATGGTGCCGATGGGCGGCCTGCTGTGCGTGAAAGACGACAGCTTCTTCGATGTCTATACCGAGTGCAGAACCCTTTGCGTGGTGCAGGAAGGCTTCCCGACTTATGGTGGTCTGGAAGGTGGCGCGATGGAGCGTCTGGCTGTGGGTCTGTATGATGGCATGAATCATGACTGGCTGGCTTATCGTATTGCGCAGGTGCAGTATCTGGTCGATGGTCTGGAAGAGATTGGCGTTGTGTGTCAGCAGGCGGGCGGTCACGCGGCGTTCGTTGATGCAGGTAAACTGTTGCCGCATATTCCGGCAGATCAGTTCCCGGCACAGGCGCTGGCGTGCGAGCTGTATAAAGTCGCCGGTATCCGTGCGGTAGAAATTGGTTCTTTCCTGTTAGGCCGCGATCCGAAAACCGGTAAACAACTGCCGTGCCCGGCAGAATTGCTGCGTTTAACCATTCCACGCGCAACCTATACTCAAACACATATGGACTTTATTATTGAAGCCTTCAAACATGTGAAAGAGAACGCAGCAAATATTAAAGGGTTAACCTTTACCTACGAACCGAAAGTATTGCGTCACTTCACCGCAAAACTGAAAGAAGTTTAATTAATACACTCAGAGTGGCTATAAGGATGTTAGCCACTCCACTCCCTACATCCTCAATAACAAAAATAGCCTTCCTCTAAAGGTGGCATCATGACTGAACAAGCAGAAAAAAAACACTCTGCATTTTGGGGTGTTATGGTTATAGCAGGTACAGTAATCGGTGGAGGTATGTTTGCTTTACCTGTTGATCTTGCCGGTGCCTGGTTTTTCTGGGGTGCCTTTATCCTTATCATTGCCTGGTTTTCAATGCTACATTCTGGGTTACTTTTATTAGAAGCAAATTTAAATTATCCCGTCGGCTCCAGTTTTAATACCATCACTAAAGATTTAATCGGTAACACCTGGAACATTATCAGCGGCATTACCGTTGCCTTCGTTCTCTATATTCTCACTTACGCCTATATCTCCGCTAACGGCGCGATCATTAGCGAAACGATATCAATGAATCTGGGCTACCATGCCAATCCTCGCATTGTCGGGATCTGCACGGCCATTTTCGTCGCCAGCGTATTATGGATAAGTTCGTTAGCCGCCAGCCGTATCACGTCATTGTTCCTCGGGCTGAAGATTATCTCCTTTGTCATTGTGTTTGGCTCTTTCTTCTTCCAGGTCGATTATTCCGTTCTACGTGATGCCACCAGCACGACTGCGGGGACGTCTTACTTCCCGTACATTTTTATGGCTCTGCCAGTGTGCCTTGCGTCATTTGGTTTCCACGGCAATATTCCCAGCCTGATTATTTGCTATGGCAAACGCAAAGATAAGCTCATCAAAAGCGTGGTTTTCGGTTCGCTGCTGGCGCTGGTGATTTATCTCTTCTGGCTGTATTGCACGATGGGGAATATTCCGCGTGAAAGTTTTAAAGCGATTATCTCCTCCGGCGGCAACGTCGATTCACTGGTGAAATCGTTCCTCGGCACCAAACAACATGGCATTATCGAGTTTTGCCTGCTGGTGTTCTCCAACTTAGCTGTCGCCAGCTCGTTTTTTGGTGTCACGCTGGGGTTGTTCGATTATCTGGCGGATCTGTTTAAGATTGATAACTCCCACGGCGGGCGTTTCAAAACCGTGCTGTTAACCTTCCTGCCACCCGCGTTGTTGTATCTCGTCTTCCCGAATGGCTTTATTTACGGGATCGGCGGTGCCGGACTGTGCGCCACTATCTGGGCGGTCATTATTCCCGCAGTGCTGGCAATCAAAGCTCGCAAGAAGTTTCCCAATCAGATGTTTACGGTCTGGGGCGGCAATCTTATTCCGGCGATTGTCATTCTCTTTGGTATAACCGTAATTTTATGCTGGTTCGGTAACGTTTTTAACGTGTTACCTAAATTTGGCTGATCCCTTCAAGAAGCCAGCTATTTTGCTGGCTTCTTGCCTCACAGGAAATCTCTTTTGTCCAAATGGCAACTCGCCTGATTCTCCGTCACCACGTATGCTTTGCGTCACCTTTCCGTCAGGACGCTTTAGCTCATGTCCCGTTTCTTAATTTGTAGTTTTGCCCTGGTTTTACTTTATCCCGCAGGGATTGATATGTACCTCGTTGGTTTACCGCGTATCGCCGCCGACCTCAATGCCAGCGAAGCGCAGTTACATATTGCGTTTTCCGTTTATCTGGCGGGAATGGCGGCAGCGATGTTATTTGCCGGTAAAGTGGCCGATCGTTCAGGAAGAAAACCGGTCGCCATACCCGGCGCGGCGCTATTTATTATCGCCTCGGTGTTCTGTTCACTGGCTGAAACCAGCGCGTTATTTCTTGCAGGACGCTTTCTACAGGGGCTGGGCGCGGGCTGTTGTTACGTGGTGGCGTTCGCCATTTTACGCGACACACTGGACGATCGACGTCGGGCAAAAGTGCTGTCGTTACTCAACGGTATTACCTGCATCATTCCGGTGTTAGCGCCGGTACTCGGGCATCTGATTATGCTTAAATTCCCGTGGCAAAGCCTGTTCTGGGTAATGGCGATGATGGGCTTCGCAGTACTGATGTTGTCTTTATTTATTTTAAAAGAAACGCGCCCTGCCGCGCCTGCCGCTTCGGACAAACCACGAGAAGATACTGAATCGCTGCTTAACCGTTTTTTCCTCAGCCGTGTTGTTATCACCACCCTCAGCGTTTCGGTGATCCTCACCTTCGTGAATACGTCGCCTGTATTGATGATGGAAATCATGGGTTTTGAGCGCGGAGAATACGCCACCATTATGGCGCTGACCGCAGGCGTCAGTATGACCGTATCGTTCTCCACGCCGTTTGCATTGGGAATTTTTAAGCCGCGAACGCTGATGATCACCTCGCAGGTGTTATTCCTGGCGGCGGGTATCACCCTTGCCATTTCACCTTCCCACGTGATTTCTCTGTTTGGCATCACGCTGATTTGCGCCGGTTTCTCGGTAGGTTTTGGTGTGGCGATGAGTCAGGCGTTAGGGCCGTTTTCATTACGCGCGGGCGTAGCCAGCTCGACCTTAGGTATTGCGCAAGTTTGCGGTTCGTCACTGTGGATTTGGCTGGCGGCGGTGGTTGGTATCGGCGCATGGAATATGCTGATCGGGATTCTGATTGCCTGTAGCATAGTGAGCCTGTTGCTGATTATGTTCGTCGCGCCTGGACGCCCGGTTGCCGCTCATGAAGAAATCCATCACCACGCTTGATCTCAATTTGCTGCTCTGTCTGCAATTGCTGATGCAGGAGCGCAGCGTAACCAAAGCGGCGAAACGGATGAACGTCACGCCTTCGGCGGTGAGCAAGTCATTAGCAAAACTTCGGGCATGGTTTGATGATCCGCTCTTTGTGAACTCACCGCTGGGTCTGACGCCCACGCCGCTGATGGTCAGCATGGAACAAAATCTGGCGGAATGGATGCAAATGAGCAATCTGCTGCTGGATAAACCGCATCACGAAACGCCGCGCGGCCTTAAGTTTGAGTTAGCGGCGGAGTCGCCGCTGATGATGATCATGTTTAACGCGTTATCGAAACAGATCTACCAGCGTTACCCCCAGGCGACCATCAAACTACGTAACTGGGATTACGATTCGCTGGATGCAATTACCCGTGGCGAAGTGGATATCGGTTTTTCCGGTCGTGAAAGTCATCCCCGTTCGCGGGAGCTACTAAGTTCGTTGCCGTTATCCATTGATTATGAAGTGCTGTTTAGTGATGTGCCCTGCGTCTGGCTACGCAAAGATCATCCGGCACTACGTGAAGCGTGGGATCTGGACACCTTTCTGCGTTATCCGCATATCAGCATTTGCTGGGAACAGAGCGACACCTGGGCGCTGGACAATGTGTTACAGGAGCTAGGCCGAGAACGCACGATTGCTATGAGTCTGCCAGAATTTGAGCAGGCACTATTTATGGCGGCGCAGCCCGACAATCTGCTACTGGCGACCGCACCGCGCTACTGTCAGTACTACAATCAGCTCCACCAACTGCCGTTGGTTGCTCTCCCTCTCCCGTTTGATGAAATCCAGCAAAAAAAGCTGGAAGTACCGTTTACTCTGCTGTGGCACAAACGGAATAGCCATAACCCGAAGATCGTCTGGTTACGGGAAACTATTAAAAATATTTACGCCTCGATAGCATAATAAAATCGTATAAAATGCGACCACGTTTCACGATAAAATGTAAAAAACATGTAATAAACTTATCCGAATCGAACTTTTCGCCACTTTAGTCTGTCCATAGTTCCAGCAAATGATTACTCTTGTATTCATAATGGACCATTAAGCATGGAGCGAAAAATGGCGACTCACTTTGCCCGAGGGATTTTAACGGAAGGACATTTGATATCTGTTCGTCTCCCCTCCCGGTGTCATCAAGAAGCCCGAAATCTTCCCCCTCATCGTCAAAGTCGTTTTCTGGCGTCCAGAGGTTTACTCGCAGAACTGATGTCTATGCTGTATGGCATAAGCGAATTACCAGAGATCGTCACCCAGGCTAAAGGAAAGCCGGTTTTCCTCGATAAAAATTTGCCATCATTTTCAATATCCTATGCCGGAAATATGGTCGGCGTAGCGTTAACAACCGAAGGTGAGTGTGGTCTCGATATGGAGCTACAGCGCGCAACACGCGGGTTTCATAGTCCCCATGCACCCGATAACCCTATTTTTTCCAGCAATGAATCGTTATGGATCAGTAAGCAGAACGATCCTAATGAAGCACGAGCGCAACTCATTACTTTGCGCCGAAGCGTGCTAAAACTTACCGGCGATGTACTGAATGACGACCCGCGCGATCTGCAATTGCTGCCCATTGCCGGACGCCTGAAATGTGCCCATGTAAATCATGTAGAAGCGTTATGCGACGCAGAGGACGTGCTGGTGTGGTCCGTGGCGGTCACTCCAGCGATTGAGAAGCTCAGTGTCTGGGAGTTAGATGGTAAGCAAGGCTGGAAAAGTCTGCCGGATATTCACAGTCGCGCCAACAACCCCACCAGCCGGATGATGCGTTTTGCCCAGCTATCTACCGTGAAGTCTTTTTCGCCAAATTGATAGACAACCACAGGAGTCATCATGTCTGAAAAATTGAAGGTGGTTACGTTACTGGGGAGCCTGCGCAAAGGCTCATTTAATGGCATGGTTGCACGTACACTGCCGAAAATTGCCCCTGCGGGTATGGAAGTCAATGCGTTACCTTCCATTGCCGACATTCCTCTGTATGACGCTGACGTACAGCAGGAAGAAGGTTTTCCAGCGACAGTTGAAGCTCTGGCGGAACAAATTCGCCAAGCTGACGGCGTGGTGATCGTCACGCCGGAATATAACTACTCCGTGCCGGGCGGACTGAAAAATGCCATCGACTGGCTATCTCGCCTGCCGGATCAACCGCTGGCCGGTAAACCGGTGTTGATTCAGACCAGCTCAATGGGCGTGATTGGCGGCGCGCGCTGCCAGTATCACCTGCGCCAGATTCTGGTTTTTCTCGACGCGATGGTAATGAACAAACCGGAGTTTATGGGCGGTGTGATTCAGAACAAAGTCGATCCACAAACCGGAGAAGTGATTGATCAAGGAACACTGGATCATCTGACCGGACAATTGACCGCATTTGGCGAGTTTATTCAGCGGGTGAAACTCTAAATAAAAAACCCGCCAGCGGTAACTCATGGCGGGTTTTTTAACGAGTTATCGATTTTAGTGGGCGTCGATAAACACGATCTTCAGGATAAACAGCAGCGCAACGATGATTACGCACGGGCTTAGATCACGCAGACGTCCGGTGCCGATTTTCATCACGCAGTAGGAAATGAAGCCCAGCGCAATACCTTCAGTAATCGAAAAGCTGAACGGCATCATCACGGCGGTAATAAACGCCGGAACGGATTCAGTAAGATCCTGCCATTTCACGCGAGCAAGACTTGAGGTCATCAGTACGCCCACGTAGATCAGCGCGCCAGCAGCAGCATAGCCAGGCACCATTCCCGCCAGCGGTGACAGAAAGATAACCAGCAGGAATAGCAGGCCGACAACCACTGCCGTCAGACCGGTACGACCGCCAACGGAAACACCAGAAGAGGACTCAATATACGCCGTGACGGAAGATGTACCGATAAAGGAACCGGTAACAGAAGAGATACTGTCGACATACAGCGCCTGCTTCATGCGCGGGAATTTACCTTTCTCATCCGCCAGACCCGCTTTATCGGTTACGCCAATCAACGTACCGGAGGAGTCAAACAGGTTGACCAGCATGAAAGAGAAAATTACCCCTGCCAGACCGAGGTTTAATGACCCGGCTAAATCCACATGACCCACTACCGTCATCACGCTCGGCGGCGCGGAGACAATGCCGTTGTAGTGCACATCACCCAGCATCCAGCCCAAAAGCGTCGTCACCACGATGGAAACCAGCACCGCCGCGTGAATGTTGCGCGAGGCCAGAATAGCAATGATGAAGAAGCCGAGGATACCCAGCAGCACGCTGTGAGAAGTCAGGTTACCGATGCTAACCAGCGTTTCCGGGTTAGCGACAATGACACCTGCGTTTTTCAGCCCCATCATACCAATGAACAGGCCGATACCGCTGGTGATCCCCACACGCAGACTCACTGGAATGTTAGCAATCATCCAGTAGCGAACGCGGAAAATCGTCAGTAACAGCAGACCAATCGCGCCCCAGAAAATGGCGCCCATCCCGACCTGCCATGGCAAGCCCATCGCCTGCACCACAACAAAGGCGAAGAACGCATTCAGACCCATAGCGGGAGCCAGCGCGACTGGCAGGTTAGCAAACAGCCCCATCAGAATACTGCCGAACGCAGCAATCAGACAGGTGGTGACGAAGACGGCGCTGGTGTCCATGCCAGCGACGCCAAGAATTTGCGGGTTAACAAAAACGATGTAAACCATCGTCAGGAAGGTGGTAAAACCAGCGATCACTTCGGTTCGTGCCGTCGTGCCATGTTCGCGCAGTTTAAACACGCGTTCCAGCATCCCCTGGCCAGAAGCCTGGGTTGTGTGTTGTTGACTCATTATCTATTTCCGAACAAGGAGGGAAAATCCGTCGCTATCGTATACCAAAATGAGACAATATGGACGGCTGAAGATAACTTTTTTTCATTGTATTTGCTTATACGGCAACGATTGCGTCGCGCCAATCTGCATGACGAAAACGTTAAACTAACGATAAAGGAAAGACATGTCCCAGATAGAAGCGGTATTTTTCGACTGTGACGGTACGCTGGTCGATAGCGAGGTTATTTGCTCTCGCGCCTATGTCACGATGTTCAGGGAATTTGGCATTCACGTTGACCTGGAAGAGATTTTTACCCGTTTTAAAGGCGTAAAACTCTACGAAATCATCGACATCATTAGCAAAGAACAGGGCGTAGAAATGGTTCGTGCCGATGCCGAGCACGTTTATCGTGCGGAAGTGGCACGTCTGTTTGATAGCGAACTGGAGGTGATTGCGGGTGCTAACGAATTGCTGGCGAGCGTTAACGTGCCGATGTGCGTCGTCTCTAACGGCCCAGTCAGCAAAATGCAACATTCGCTTGGCAAACTCAATATGCTGCACTATTTCCCGGAAAAACTGTTCAGCGGTTACGATATCCAACGCTGGAAGCCCGATCCGGCGTTAATGTCCCATGCGGCAAAAGCGATGAATGTGAACGTTGAAAACTGCATTCTGGTTGATGACTCCAGCGCCGGTGCGCAGTCAGGAATCGATGCCGGTATGGAAGTGTTTTACTTCTGCGCTGACCCGCACAATAAGCCGATCGTTCATCCGAAAGTCACTACTTTTACCCATCTTTCACAGTTACCGGAACTCTGGAAGGCTCGCGGCTGGGATATCACTCAGTAAATAAAGAGACCGGTGATATATCTCACCGGTCAGATTACGTACTCGCAGATTGCCTGATGCGGCATACGGTTAGCGTGAGGCTTTCGGATCTTTCTCTGCCAGCAGTTTATCCAGCTCATCGCCGCCGACGTGACGGAAATCCTGCCCTTTCACGTAGTAGAAGATATATTCACAGATATTCTGACAACGGTCACCGATACGTTCGATTGAACGCGCACAGAACAGCGCGGTAAGTACGCTCGGAATAGTGCGCGAATCTTCCATCATGTAGGTCATCAGCTGACGAACAATACCTTCGTACTCCTGATCGACTTTTTTATCTTCACGATAAATTCGTACCGCTTCGTCAATATCCATGCGCGCGAACGCGTCCAGTACGTCATGCAGCATCTGGATTGTGTGACGCCCCAGAGATTCCAGACTTACCAGCAACGGCTGATGCTGCTGGGAGAATTTCTCCAGCGCAGTACGGCAGATTTTGTCCGCCACGTCGCCAATACGCTCCAGTTCGGCGATGGTCTTGCTGATCACCATCACCAGACGCAGGTCGCTCGCCGTCGGCTGACGTTTAGCAATAATGCGCACACAGGCTTCATCGATTGCCACTTCCATCATGTTGACGTTTTTGTCGCCTTCGATCACACGCTTCGCCAGATCGCTATCCTGATTGTGCATGGCGGTGATGGCATCAGTAAGCTGTTGCTCCACCATACCGCCCATGGTCATCACCTGCGTGCGGATGCTTTCCAGTTCGGCATTGAACTGGCCAGAAATATGTTTATTAAGATTGAGACTGTCCATAACGCACTCCTGAATCAACCGTAACGACCGGTGATGTAGTCTTCTGTTTGTTTCTTCGCTGGCTTGGTGAACAGATCGTCCGTGTTGCTGAACTCAATCAATTCGCCCATATACATAAATGCCGTGTGGTCGGAACAACGCGCAGCCTGCTGCATGTTGTGGGTGACGATCACCACGGTGTAATCCTGCTTCAGTTCGGTGATCAGCTCTTCAATACGCCCGGTGGAGATAGGGTCGAGCGCCGAACACGGTTCGTCGAGCAGCAGCACTTCCGGGCGAATGGCGATTCCTCGCGCAATGCACAGACGCTGTTGCTGACCACCAGAGAGAGAGTAACCGCTCTGGTGCAATTTATCTTTGGTTTCGTTCCACAATGCGGCTTTGGTCAATGCCCACTGTACGCGCTCGTCCATGTCGGCACGAGAGAGCTTCTCAAACAGACGGACACCAAAAGCGATGTTGTCGTAAATGGACATCGGGAACGGCGTCGGTTTCTGGAACACCATGCCCACTTTCGCACGCAGCAGGGCGATATCCTGAGTGTTCGTCAGAATGTTGTCGCCATCGAGCAGAATTTCACCTTCCGCACGCTGATCCGGGTACAGTTCAAACATTTTATTGAAGGTACGCAGCAGCGTCGATTTACCGCAGCCGGACGGCCCGATAAACGCCGTAACCTGGTTTTTAGCGATATCCAGGTTGATGTTTTTCAGGGCATGGAATTTGCCGTAGTAGAAGTTCAAATTACGAACCTGAATTTTACTCGGGGCAGTTTCAACCATACTCATTGCAATCTTTTCCTCATCGTGCCTGATGCACTTCGCGAATCAGGCTTACCGTAGGCCGGATAAGGCGCTCACGCCGCATCCGACAAAGTGTTAACCGTGTACAGAGTCAAAAAGGCGCTCGATCGGTCCCCTCGCCCCTCTGGGGAGAGGGTTAGGGTGAGGGGAAAACCGTGTCAGCAATATCAACCGTGTTTATTCTTCGCAAAAACAACGCGCGCCAGAATGTTCAGCAGCAGGACGCACAGAGTGATGATCAATACCCCGGCCCAGGCCAGTTGCTGCCATTCCGCAAATGGGCTCATCGCAAACTTAAAGATCGTCACCGGCAGGTTGGCGATCGGCTGCATCATGTCCGTGCTCCAGAACTGGTTGGAGAGCGCGGTAAACAGCAGCGGCGCGGTTTCACCAGCAATACGGGCAATCGCCAGCAGGATACCGGTCATGATCCCGGATACCGACGCTTTCAGCGTAATCGCGGAGATCATCTTCCACTTCGGCGTACCCAGCGCATAAGCCGCTTCACGCAGGCTGTCCGGCACCAGTTTCAGCATGTTCTCGGTGGTACGGATAACAATCGGCACCTGCAACAGCGCCAGCGCAATTACGCCCGCCCAGCCGGAGAAGTGCTCCATCTGCGCCACCACGATGGTATAAACAAACAGACCAACCACAATCGACGGAGCGGAGAGCAGAATGTCGTTAATAAAGCGAATCACTTCTGCCAGCCAGGATTTACGGCCATACTCCGCCAGATAAATCCCCGCCATAATACCCAGCGGCGTACCGAATACCGTGGCCCACAAAATTAACAGGCCGCTACCCGCCAGGGCGTTCGCCAGACCACCACCTTCCGTATTTGGCGGCGGCGTCATTTCGGTGAACAGCGCCAGCGACATACCGTCGATTCCGCGAGTGATGGTGGACATTAAAATCCAGATCAGCCAGAACAGGCCGAAGGCCATCGTCGCCATTGAGAGCGTCAGCGCAATACGGTTTTTGAGACGGCGACGCGCCTGCATTTTGCGGCGGGATTCCGCCAGCGCCGCAGTGGTTTGCATTTCAACCATAGCCATTAGCGTGCCCCCTCATTCTTAGCCAGGCGCATAATCATAAACTTCGATGCGGCCAGTACGATGAAGGTAATTACAAACAGGATCAGGCCGAGTTCCATCAGTGCGGCAACGTGCAGGCCAGATTCCGCTTCCGCAAATTCGTTGGCCAGCGCAGAGGTGATACTGTTGCCCGGCATGTACAGCGAGGCGCTGTCGAGCTGGTAGGTGTTACCGATGATAAAGGTCACCGCCATGGTTTCACCGAGCGCGCGCCCCAGCCCCAGCATAATGCCGCCGATAACACCATTTTTGGTGAACGGAAGAACGATACGCCAGATAACTTCCCAGGTGGTGCAGCCGATACCGTAGGCCGACTCTTTCATCATCACAGGTGTCTGTTCGAACACATCGCGCATGACCGCCGCAATGTACGGAATGATCATAATGGCGAGGATCACGCCTGCCGCGAGGATACCGATACCAAAGGCCGGTCCGGAGAACAGCGCACCGACAATCGGGATATTCGACAGGATATTGCCGACTGGCTCCTGGAAGTAAACGGCAAACAGCGGCGCAAAGATAAACAGGCCCCACATGCCGTAAACGATACTTGGAATGGCTGCCAGCAGCTCAATGGCGATACCCAGCGGGCGTTTCAGCCAGCCAGGCGCAAGCTCAGTCAGGAACAGGGCGATACCGAAACTCACCGGAACGGCGATCAGCAGCGCGATAAACGAAGTCACCAGCGTACCGTAGATCGGCACCAGCGCCCCGTAGATATCGTTCGGTGCATCCCACTCTTTGGTCCACAGGAAAGCCAGACCAAATTTCTGAATGCTCGGCCAGGAGGAGATGATCAGAGAGACAATAATGCCACCCAACATCAATAGCACAATCAGCGCCGCCAGTTTTACCAGCACGCTGAAAATTATGTCGCCCTTTTTACCCGGTGGGTTAAAAGCAGGCTTGGTTGCAGCCATAAGTTACTCTTCAGTTAAACGCGTTTACAAAGTCATTTTGTAATGCCGGATACGACGTAAAGACCTTATCCGGCATGGTGTTTTATTAGTACAGCGGCTTACCGCTACTGTCTTTAATATTGGTCTTCCACGCAGCGCGAACCTGTTCTACAACGCTCTCCGGCAGGCTGGCGTAATCAAGGTCGTTAGCCTGTTTAGCCCCGGTTTTGTATGCCCAGTCGAAGAACTTCAGCACTTCTACACCCTGCTCAGGTTTCTTCTGATCTTTGTGGATCAGTATGAACGTGGTAGAGGTAATAGGCCATGCATCTTCGCCTTTCTGGTTGGTCAGATCCTGAGCGAAGGTTTTGCTCCAGTCTGCACCTTTTGCTGCATTAGCGAAGTTTTCTTCGGTCGGACTAACCGGTTTACCATCAGCGGAGATCAGTTTGGTGTACGCCAGGTTGTTCTGCTTAGCGTAAGCATATTCAACGTAACCAATTGCACCCGGCAGACGCTGAACGAACGCGGCGATACCGTCGTTACCTTTACCGCCCAGACCGATCGGCCATTTTACGGTAGAGCCAGTACCAACGTTGTTTTTCCACTCTTCGTTCACTTTCGCCAGGTAGCTGGTGAAGACGAAGGAAGTCCCGGAGCCATCTGCGCGGCGCACTACGGCAATGTTCTGTGAAGGCAGTTTCAGACCCGGATTGAGTTTAGCGATGGCTTCGTCATCCCACTTTTTGATTTTGCCCAGGTAGATGTCACCGAGAGTTTTACCATCCAGCACCAGTTCACCAGATTTCAGACCCGGCAGGTTAACCGCCAGCACCACGCCGCCAATCACGGTCGGAAACTGGAAAAGGCCTTCCTGAGCCAGTTTTTCGTCAGACAGCGGCGCGTCTGAAGCACCGAAATCAACGGTATTGGCGATAATCTGTTTTACGCCACCGGAAGAACCGATACCCTGGTAGTTAACTTTATTACCGGTTTCTTTCTGGTAAGTGTCAGCCCATTTGGCATACACCGGCGCAGGGAAGGTTGCACCCGCACCTGTCAGGCTTGCTTCTGCAAATACAGAGAAAGCACTCATCGATAAGGTCGCGGCGACAACAGTTGCGACGGTGGTACGCATAACTTTCATAATGTCTCCTGGGAGGATTCATAAAGCATTGTTTGTTGGCTACGAGAAGCAAAATAGGACAAACAGGTGACAGTTATATGTAAGGTTTATGACAGTTTTATGACAAATCAGGATTATTATTTAAGTGTTTAATTTATTTGAAGAAAAAAAGGAAAGCGATGTCATCGTTTTGTCATGTCGGATGAAAATATACAGCCAAAAATGCGTAAAATGACAACGGTGTGAGGAGCACCGCTGTCAGTTCGGTTAGCGAACAATCTCAATTGTTATGGTTGCAGTCGCGGTAAATGTTCCTGGCGCAGGGCGAGCTCCAGTGAGGCTTGCAGGTGCGGCAGAAAAAGTGACGTTGCCAGCTTTCTCTCCATAGACGGTTGTTTTGCCCATATCTGTCGACAATTCGCCTCCGTTTACTTTGATTTCCTTATTATTTTTATCGTATATTTTTACCCCCACGTTGGGGTTTGACGTTACAACCATAGAATTATCCGTACTGGATTCAGTAGCATAAAATGATGTGGTGATATCGTCTGTATTCAGTAACCCCATGTTTTCACACTCAATAGTGACGGTTTTAGTGATTTTATGCGTTGTTACCGCACTCCCGGTAACAGAGGAAAAATCTGCGGCGGGTATTTCTTTAAAATCAAAATAAACCGGTTGTAAATTATTAATTTCGCAAGTTTGTGCCGCAGTGATATCGCCGTGAATGTAAACATCAGCCATCGGTTGAGAATAATCAACCGGCGTATCACGACTTATGGTTCCATACAACGTAGATATCTTTGTTTCAGGAATAATTAACTTTCCCACAAAGGTTTTTTTGATATAAAAATAAATTTGTGCTCTTGCACCGCTGGAAATATTCAAGGGGGAAATACGGCCACAATCATAACTGTTAGAAGGCTTATTAGGCTGATAGTCAAACGGTGCATTAACCATTCCTACTCCGAGAATATCAATTGCAATACCCACATCGAGATTCGGATTAAGATTATAATAATTCAAGCCTGAGTGAACACCAGCAAAGCTTAAGGCATCATTGATTCTGGCTGTGTAGTAAATAAAGGAGAATCGATCTAAAGGCCCCGTATCACAATGACAGCGACCTGGATAAGAGCCACCATTACTCACCGTGGTGTTAAATATCGTACCTACTCTGTTCTGGTTCGCTGTAATAAGATAGCCTGAAAAATTAAGCGTACTATGGAAAACCCCATTATCTGGAGTACAGATACCTTTAGGCGCAGCTAGTATTGTGCCACTAAAAGAGACAATAAGAATCGCCAACCACCATCGTATAATATTCTTGTTCATAAAAATCCTTTTAATGACATGTCACGTCTTGCTCAATTAATCCACTTTCACTTGCAGGTAATGAGAGAGTGTAATCGAAGGTACATTTTGTGGTCGCATTTTCGCCCCAGGATAATGTTACTTGTCCCTTTTCAGTAAGTCCCGAGAGATAAAGCTCGCCATGGTCCCCCACAATCCCTGAGTTTGCAGAGGACGCGCTTTGTACTGATGCCATCGCGCCAAATGGTGCTGGCTTACCTTTTACATTCATGACTCTGAATAAAACACGGTAACCCACATGCGTAACAAACTCTGCTTTAACCACAGCGCCACGCGTCGGAATCATCGTCACGACGGTATTATCAAGCTCGACATTTGCTTTCGAGAAATAGTTATCACTGATTGCCACTCGGTTTTCATCATATGGATTTAGTTGTGTCTTGACCGTGTAGCCACGCCAGTCCGTTGCGGCACCGCGCATATTATCAATTTCCAGCCCGGCTGCGCCTGGTGCTTTAACCAGCGCGATGGTTTCACCTAACTCCTGACTTAACGTTACCCCTTCGCTGTGCGCCAGAATACCGCCCTTAATACCGTAATTGAGTCGCTGGGAATTTTGGCTGTAATTATAACTGCCGTTCAGCGAACCGTAGGTGCCGTCATAAGACAGTGACATATTCCCGCCAACTTCATCATCGTGGCTGTTATAAGACTGCATTAAATTCCAGGACAGATTATTTTTTTCCAGGGCTGTTCCGCTTATCCCTACTTGATGTGAACTGCCGGAATTATCATTTTGTGAAACGGAATATGTGGCGTAACTATTCCCCCACCAGCCAGATAAAGGCACAGATAAAGAGAGCATGTAGATCTGCTCACTGCTGTTATCACTGGCATAATTATTACTCGTCCCCTGACGAGCGGTATTGGAATAACTCCAGGAGATATTCCACGAGAGACGCTTCCAGCTACTGCTGGGTAATGACTCCAACTTATTGATAGTGTTTTATGTTCAGATAATGCCCGATGACTTTGTCATGCAGCTCCACCG